>DATIVP010000029.1:0-1988 GCA_035465755.1 Acidimicrobiales bacterium
GGCCTTCGGTGGCAAGCCGATCCCGCCCCGGGCGCAGTTCCGCTACCTCACGGCGAGCGCGCCGGCCCTTGGTCGGCCCATTCGCTCCTTCACCGTGGGCTTCTCGGCCGGCTTTGCGACGTCGTATTCCTGGGACGCGAAGTCGCGCTCGTGGGATCGCTCGATCTTCGGCCGTCCCGATGTCGTCCCCAGCGGCCAGCGAGTCTCGCCGACCAACGTCGTCGTGATGAACGTGACGTACCAGGGCGGCGCGGGGGTGGAAGGCTCGGAGGCGATACTCACGGGCACCGGGCGGGTCGCGGTCTTTTCCGCGGGGCACCTCCAGCGCGGCACGTGGCGGCGATCGAACATCTACAAGCCCATGGTCCTGATCGGCTCGAACGGGCGCGTGATCAGCCTGCGCCCGGGCCAGACCTGGATCGAGCTGCTCGATCCGTACCAGTCGGTGTCCATCGTCCCTGGTCGCTAGGGCGAACATTTAACGGGCCCTTAGTGGGTTCGTGCTGGCGCCTTAGGCCCGTCGATGACCATGGACAGACCGTGAGAAGGACTCGCGGAATCTGTTCAAAGGAGACCACGTGGCCCCCAACCATCGCCTCAGAAACGCACTGCTCAGCGGATCGCTGATCCTCGGTGCCGGACTCGGCACGGCGGGCATCGCGGCCGCCGCGAGTGGACCCTCGACGACGTCGACGACGGTGCCGTCGACGTCGACCCCGTGCCCCCACGACTCGCTCGATCCGATGTCGATGGCCCACGGAGCGCGCGAGACGCTCCTCAGCGGCAGCGACCTTGCCAAGGCGACCGCGGCGGCCGAGGCGGCCGTGCCGGGCTCAAGCGTCGTGCGCGCCGAATCTGACGCCAACGGCACCTACGAGGTACACGTGAAGAAGTCCGACGGCACGTTCGCTACCGTCAAGCTCAACAGCTCCTTTAACGAGACGTCGATCGAGAGCGGGTTCGGCCCCGGCCCCCACGGCCCGGGCGCGATGGTCCCGCGTGGCGAGCGCCCGATGGACGGACCGCCACACCCGCAGGGTCCGATGGGTCCGCAGGGTCCGATGGACCCACGGGGTCCGCAGGGTCCGATGGGACCACAGGGTCCGATGCACTAGTCGCCCCGTGGCGGGGCGGATGATCCGCCCCGCCACGTCGACGCGCGGGGCGCCTCTCGTAGACTTCTGCCATGACAACGCACCCCACGCCGCGCAGCTCCGAGGTCACCCTGGGCAAGAGTCGCGCGCCGGCCCGCGCGATGCTGCGCGCGATGGGCCTCGGCGACGCCGACATGGTGAAGCCCCAGATCGGCGTGGCCTCGAGCTGGAACGAGGTCACCCCCTGCAATCTGCCGCTCGATCGTCTGGCCAAGCGGGCCAAGGTCGCGGTGCGCGACGGCGGGGGAGTGCCCTTCGAGTTCGTCACCATCGCGGTCTCCGACGGAATCTCGATGGGACACGAGGGAATGCGCGCCTCGCTGGTCTCGCGCGAGGTGATCGCCGACTCGGTGGAGACCGTGATGCACGCCGAGCGCTTCGACGCGATGGTGACCTTCGCCGGCTGCGACAAGTCCCTGCCCGGCATGCTGATGGCGGCCGCGCGACTCGACGTGCCCTCGGTCTTCCTCTACGGCGGGACCATCCTGCCGGGCGAGCACGACGGGGACTCGCTCGACATCGTCTCGGTCTTCGAGGCCGTCGGTGCCAACGCGGTCGGCGCGATGAGCGACGAGGAGCTCTACGAGATCGAGTGCGCGGCCTGTCCGGGTGAGGGCAGCTGCGCCGGAATGTTCACCGCCAACACGATGGCGAGCGTCGGCGAGGCACTCGGCATGTCGCTGCTCGGCAGCGCGTCGGTGCCCTCGGTGGACCCGCGCCGCGACGATTACGCCTACGCGTCGGGCCAGGCGGTGCTCAATCTGCTCGACAAAGGCATCACCGCGCGCCAGATCATGACGAAGAAGGCCTTCGAGAACGCGATCGCCGTGGTGA
>DATIVP010000030.1:0-3316 GCA_035465755.1 Acidimicrobiales bacterium
CGCGCGTGCGAACGAGGCCCTGATCGAGCGCCACGTGGCCCTCGACGACGCCAGCCGCGACGAGCTGGCCCTACAGATCGCGCGCGCCGCGATCAAGTGGGCGGACCTGTCCACCGAGCGCCAGCGCGACTACGTCTTCGACCTCGATCGCATGGTCAGCTTCGAAGGCGAGACGGGACCCTACCTGCAGTACGCGCACGCCCGACAGCGTTCCATCCTTCGCCGCGCGCACGACACGTGGTCGCTCGACGCGGCGCCCTTCGCCCTCGCTGACGCAGCGGAGCGAGATTTGGCGCTCGCCCTGCTCGCCCTGCCCGAGGCGCTCGAGAGCGCGGTGGCGCTCTCTCAGCCCCACAAGCTCTGCACCTATCTCTATGACCTGGCACAGCGCTTCACCACCTTCTACGAGGCGTGCCCGGTCCTTACGGCTCCGGGGGCGAGTCGTGACGAACGTCTCGTACTCTGTGACCTCAGTGCGCGCACGTTGGCGACGGGGCTCTCCCTCCTCGGCATCGCAGCACCCGATCGGATGTAGTGATTCTCTCAGGAGACTCACAGTCGCGGCCCAGTGGTGCCACAGAGGTACTGCGTAGCGTCGTCCTCGTCGCCAGCACGGAGCTGGCGAGAGGGGTAGATCGAAATGTTGAAGGTTCCCGTAGCGCGCGCGGCCATCGCCGGCGCACTGGTACTCGGAGTTGGCGCACTGCCGGCGGCCGCCGGAGCCAGTTCCCGCGCCCACGCCAAGGCGTCGTCGGCCGTGACGGTGAGTGGCACGGTGGTTGCAACGAACGCGAGTCGCCACACCATCGTTCTCGCCGAGCACAACTCGCTGGCGACCCTGCGCGTGAACTCGGTCGCCGCGACGCGTGTGAAGAGCGGATCGCACGTCGTGGCCCGCGCGACGCGGCTCAGTGATGGAACCCGCCGCGTCCTGACCATGCGGGTGCGCGGCGCCCAGCGCCACGTGCACTTCCGTGCGGTGGTCGTGGCCTCGAGCGCGTCGTCGCTGACTGTCTCGGGCGGCAACAGCGTCGTCACCCTGGCGCGCGTCGGTCGCCACGCCCACGACAGTGGTTCGAACAATCCGTCGGGAACCCCCGGCGTCGGTTCGGTGGTCTCGGTGGATGCGGGCCTGGGCGCCCAGGGTTTCGACGACCTCGGCACCTCCGTCGTCGGCACGACGTCGTTGATCTCCCTTGAGGGCACTCTGAGCAACATCACGACCAGTGGTCTGAGCGTGACCAGCGACGACGGCGTCGTCACGTCGGTGATCATTCCGACGAGCATCACGTTGCCCACGACGATCGTGTCGGGCCAGCAGGCGGAGCTCGTGGTGAGTTACAGCGCGGGAACCTTTACTCTCGTGACAATCTCGCTCGACAACGCGGCGACCGCGGCCAGTCAAGGTGTAAGTCAGTCCGGCGACGACAATCAGATCGAGGTCGAGGGCCTGGTGGTGGCGGCCTCCTCCACGAGCCTCACCATTCAACCCGGTGACGGCGCGTTGCCCGTCACCCTCGCGGTGCCGAGCACAGTGGACGTCTCGAGTGTGACGGTGGGCGCGTTCGTGCACGCCAGCGCGACCATGGTCAACAACGTTCTCACCCTCACGCAGATTCGAGTCGAGGACTCCTCAATGACGGAAGCCTCTACCACTGAGGTCGAAGGAATCGTAGTGAGCAACAGTGCCAGCACCAGCGCTAGCTGTGGCACCCTCGTCGTCCAGACCGAGGACTCGGCGGTTCCCACCAGCATCACCGTCCCGACCACCGTGGACGCCACGGCGGCGTTTGTCGGAGCGCGCGTTCACGCGGTGGCGACGATTGACCCGACGACTGGTGCCTTGACGCTGGTGCGCCTCGACGTCCAACAGCAGGACGGACAGATGCCCGGCGGCCTGGTGGTCGAAGGAAGCGTCGTGAGCATCACGCCCGCGACAGCGTCGTTGCCCGGCGTGATCATCGTCCAGCCCGGAGACGGCGCGGCCGCGATCACGATCAGCCTGCCGATGAGCGTGGACGTGACGGGTATCGCGCCGGGCGCGCGCGTGAAGGTCTCGGCGAGCCTCGTGGGCGCAGTCCTGACGGCGTCATCGATTACCACATCGAACTAACACGGCATCTGCCCCTTTGGGGGCCAAGAGTTCGCGGACACCCCGGGCGTCGAGAGGCGCCCGGGGTTGTCGGTCTCATCGCGCTGAAAGACCGTTGGCGACGTCGAAGGCACTCGGCGACGCCCGAGTGAGCCGTTCGAGCCCCGATAGAGTGATCCCGAGGCGCGTCGCGCCGCCCGGGGGGGAATCATGAAGGTCAAGGCCGCCGTCGCCAGCGAACTCAATGGTCCGTGGCGCACCGAGACGATTGAGATCGACGAGCCGCACGCCTTCGAGGTGAAGGTGAAGATGGCCTTCTCCGGGATGTGCCACTCCGATGAGCACCTGCGCACGGGTGACATGGCACAGGATCCGATGGTGCTCGAGATGATCTCGGGGCGCCCCTCGATGTTTCCGATCATCGGCGGGCACGAGGGCTCGGGTGTCGTCGAAGAAGTCGGACCTGGCGTCACCAACGTCAAGGCGGGCGACCACGTCGCAGTCTCCTTCGTGCCCAGCTGCGGGCGCTGCGACTTCTGCGCGTCGGGCCGCCAGTACCTGTGCGACATGTCGGCGACCACGTTGGCCGGGCCGATGATCTCTGACGGCACGTGGCGACACCACCTCGAGGGAGTCGATCTCAATCGCATGGCCCAGCTCGGCACCTTCAGCGAGTACATCGTCGTCCACGAGGCCTCTCTCGTGCCCATCGCCCCGTGGTTCGACCTGCGCGCGGCCGCGCTGATCTCGTGTGGGATCTCCACGGGGTTCGGTTCGGCGGTGAATCGCGGCGGCGTCAAGCCCGGCGACACCGTTGCGGTGCTCGGCTGTGGCGGAGTGGGCTCGGGCGCGATCCAGGGCGCGCGCCACGCCGGCGCGCGCGCCGTGATTGCGATCGACACCAACGAGTCCAAGGTCGAGCGGGCTCTCAAGGTCGGTGCCACCCACGGCTGTGCGACGTCGTTGGACGCCGCCTTTAACATCCTGCCCGAGCTGACGATGGGCAAGAACTGCGACGTCGTGATCATCACCACGGGCGTTCTCACCGGCGAACTGGTCGAGCAGGCACGCGCCATCACCGCCAAGGGCGGGGTCATCGTGGCGACGTCGATCGCGCCCTACAACCAAACATCGGTGGACCTGAACCTCTTCATGCTCTCGATGTACAACCAGGAGCTGCGCGGCACGGTCTTTGGCTCGGAGAACCCCAAGGCCCAGATCACC
>DATIVP010000031.1:0-8564 GCA_035465755.1 Acidimicrobiales bacterium
GGCCGCGTTCTCCGGGTACGCGATCAGGGGGGTGTCGCGAGCGGCTCGCCGCTGGGATTCGCTGGGCACGCCGAGGGTCACCACCACGAGGGGAATCCGCGAGGGATTCACCGCGGGATCGGTCACGGCTCTGACCACGTCACGCACGGGCACCTCGGGCAGCGGCGCGATGATGATCATCAGCGCGTCCACCACGTCGCGCCGGCAGATCTGGCGCACCGCGGCACGATATGTCTCAGGCACCGCCCCCGCGCCCAGGTCGATTGGATTGCGCACACCGGCAGAGCCCAGGTCGCGCAGGACCCGTTGGAGTTCGTCGTCGAAGGCGGTCAGCTCGAGGTCCGCCTCCGCGCACGCGTCGGCGGCCAGGATCGCGGGGCCACCCGCGTTGCTCACCACACCGATGCGAGATCCCCGCGGCAGTTCACACGAGGAGAAGACGATCGCGGTCTCGAGGAGCTCACCGAGCGTCGTCACGCGCACGATGCCCGCGCGATCGAAGATGGCCTGCACTGCGGTGTCCGGCGTCGCCTGGGCGGCGGTGTGCGAGCGCCCCGCCACCTGGCCGACGTGCGAGCGCCCCGACTTGAGAGCGATCACCGGCTTCGCTTCGGCGACGCGGCGGGCAACGCGAACGAAGGTGCGTGGATTGCCCAATGACTCGAGGTACAAGAGCCCCACTCTCGTCGAGTCGTGATCGCCCCAATAGCGAATGACGTCGTGCGAGTTGATGTCCGACGCGTTGCCGAGACTGACGAACGAGGAGATCCCCATTCCCGTCTCACGGGCTCGCGAGAGAAGGGCGATGCCCATCGCACCGGACTGCGACGCGAACCCGATGTTCCCCTGGGGAATCCGCCCGGGCATGAAGGTGGCGTTCATGCCCACTTCAGCGTTGACAATGCCGATGCAGTTGGGTCCGATGATCCGCATGCCGTAGGAGTGGGCGCGACTGATCATCTCTCGTTCCAGCTCTCGCCCCTGCGCCCCGGTCTCGGCGAACCCGGCGGTGATGACGACGCAGCCGGCGACGCCTCTCTCCCCGCACGCGTCGACGACGTCCGCTACCGCTGGCGCCGGCACGACGACGATCACCACGTCGGGCACGTCGGGAATGTCAAAGACCGTGCGCACCGAGGAGACTCCCCCGACGCTCACGCTCGCGTCCACGTTGACCGGTGTCATCGTGCCGGTGAATCCCTCTTCGAGAATGTTGCTCGCGACGCTTCGCCCCAGCGACGTCGGCGAACGACCGACGCCCACCACGGCCACGTGAGCGGGTTCGAGGATACGCGCCAGTGAGTGCAGACCGGAGGAGTCATCGCGGGCGGCCGCACTCACCTTCCACGCATCGAGGTCGACCAGGTCGAGCGTGACGCTGCACTCGCCCGCCTCGATGCGCGAGGTGACCGCGAGGCCCGAGTGGCGAAAGAGTTCGAGCATTCTCTCGTTCTCGGGAAGAGTGTGGGCGACGAAGGTCCGAACGCCCCGCTTCTGCGCCTCGACCACGAGGCGGTCGAGCAGAAGGCTGCCCACGCCGAGGCCCTGCACCGCGTCGGCGACCGCGAAGGCCACTTCTGCGACGTCCTCGCTCACCTTGTCGAAACGGCCGATCCCCACGATGTCGTCGCGACGCAACGCGACGAGCGCGACCCGCGAGACGTTGTCAACGTGGGTGAAGTGGTGGGTCTCGTACTCCGTGAGCTCGGTTCGCGCGACGAAGAATCGAAGGCGCTTCGATTCTTCGCTCATGCGCGAGATGAAGCGTCGGTGTCGATCAACGTCATCGGGACGGATCGAACGGATGCGAATCGTAGATCCGTCCTGCAGCAGGCTGTCGCGTTCTGCAGGTGGTGGGATCACGATCCATCCTCCACCGCCGAGCATAGGTCGAGCCCACGGTGTCGCCAATTGGCGAGACCGTCGTCACCTCGCTCGACGTCGAGTCTCGTCACGCTCCTCTGAGCTGCGAGAAGAAACGGTCAGTCGCCAGGCGTCGTCTCGGGTCCTCTGGCGCCGAGCTGGCGGCGCAACTGGGCCTTTTGCACCTTGCCCATCGCGTTGCGCGGCAGTTCGTCGACGACTTCGACTCGTCGGGGAACCTTGTAGCGCGAGAGCTCTCGGCCCGCGAAGGTGATCAACGCCTGAGGGTCAAGATGAACGTTGGCCGCCGGCACCACCACGGCGACGACCTTCTCGCCCAGATCATCGTCGGCCAGCCCGATCACCGCCGACTCCGCGACGCCGGCAAAGGAGTCGAGCACCAGTTCGACCTCCTTGGGATACACGTTGAATCCACCGCTGATGATGAGGTCCTTGGCCCGGCCCACGATCTCCAGGAACCCGTCGTCGTCCAGGGTGCCCACGTCGCCGGTCTTGAACCAGCCGTCGCCGGTGAACTGCGTCTCACCAAGTTCGGGTCGATTCCAGTAGTGGGAGAAGACGTTCGGCCCCTTCACCTCGATGCCACCGACCGGGGTGTCGTCGAGGCGCACCATGACACCGGGCAGGGCAGTCCCGACGGTGCCCACCCGGCGGGTGCCGTCGATCGGATTGGACGTGATCATTCCGGTCTCGGTCATGCCGTAACGCTCGACGATCGCCTGCCCCGTGCGCGCCGCGAATTCCTCGTGCGTCGACCGACGCATGGGCGCCGAACCGGACAGGAAGAGGCGAATCGTCGCGGTGGCCTCACGGCTCAAGTTCGCACTGCCGTTCAGGCGAACGTAGTGAGTGGGCACGCCCATGAAGACGGTGGCCTCGGCGAGGCGCCGACATGCGTCGTCGGCGTCAAAGCCCTCCATCATGAGAAGCGAAGCGCCCGAAGAAAGTGCGCAGTAGGCGGCGACGAAGAGGCCGTGCGTGTGAAAGAGGGGCAGGACGTGCAACACGACGTCCTCAGGGCGAAACTCCCAGACCTCGCGCAGCATCTCGCAGTTGGAGACGAGATTGCCGTGGGTCAACACCGCTCCCTTGGGCCGACCCGTGGTGCCCGAGGTGAAGAGCATGGCGGCGGGAGTGTGCGCGTCGCACGGCGCGTCAACGAAGTCGGCGGACTGCTCAGCCGCTTCAGCGATCAGGCGCGACAGGCTCGCACGCGGTGTTACGTGTTCGATCGTCTCCTCGCGGACCACCAGCGTCGGGGTCGCGTCGTCGAGCAGGCCGCGGACCTCTCGGTCGGTGTAGGCAGAGTTGAGGGGCACGTAGATCGCGCCGACGCGCGCACACGCGATATTCAGGGCGAGGATCTCCGGCGACGTGCTCGCCTGGATTGCCACGCGGTCGCCCGCCGAGACGCCGTGTCCGAGGGTCAGGACGTGCGCGAGCTGGCCCGAGAGGCGGTCAATTTCGTCGTAGGTCACCTGACGACCGTCGCCGGTCGTGACCGCGACCTTCGATGGCGTCGTGCGACCCGCGCCGAGCAACGCCTCTGTCACCAGGTTCATTCGCCCTCATCCTTTGCGACGACCTTTACTCGCGGATACGCTACGCAACACTCGGCGTCCCGTCGTCGGTTCGTGCCAGCGCGAAGTGGCGGGTGAGCGTTTCCTCGCCTGTCGGCAGTCTCACTCGTGAACGTCGCTCGCCCGGCGCGCGGGGAGGTCGGCTGCGTCGCACTGAAGCCGGGGACGTTCGACACGGGTTTTACGGCACTCAATCCGGGTCAGCCAGCGTCCACAGGGACTGGTCTGAGCCGATCATCTACGTGCGGCGGGTAAATGTGACGTGGATCGTGCCGCTCTCGGCGACCTCACTCGTTGTAACGAAGCCTTCTTCAAACCCGCGGAGCTCGCTCCACAGGTTGACGCCGCGACCCAGCAAGACGGGCGTGATGGCGACGTGCAACTTGTCGATGAGACCCGCCTTGAGAAACTCTCTCACCGTGCTGGCCCCACCGCCCACGCGCACGTCCATGCCGTTGGCGACCGCGCTCGCCCTCTCGAGGACTTCCTGCGGCGTCGCACTGAGGAAATGAAACGTCGTGCCGCCGGCCATGTCGATCGACTCACGCGTGCGATGCGTGAGCACGAACACCGGCATGCGAAATGGCGGCTCATCGCCCCACCAGCCGTTCCAGTCAGGGTCATCGGGAAAGGTATGGAAACCGAACATTCCCGCTCCCATGATCTCGGCGCCGACGCCCTCGAAATAGGCCGCGGCGTAGCGATCGTCGATGCCCGTGGTGCCCTCGCCCGAGGTGTCGTGGAAGACCCGCTCGCGGAACGTACGCGTGGCGACGTAGGCCCCGGTGATCTTGTTCCAGTCCTCCCCCATGGGATTGTCCGGCGTGCCGCCTTCAGTCGTGGCGTAGCCATCCAGCGAGATGTTGAGGTCGACTCGTACCGCCATCGCCATTGCCTCCCCGCAAGGTCCCAGTTGTGACCACTATTACAGGTCTCCCTCGCACGGACGTCGACGGCGGCGAGGAAAGAGTCGCGGTCGTAGCAGGACGTCTCAGTCGAGGTCGACGACTTCGCGGCGTGATCCTTCGCGCTTCGTGTGGGGCCACCCGGCCGATTCGGTCGTGGGCGCCGCGTTCAGGGCGTTCGCCAGCAAAGGGATCACCGCGCTTCACGTCGTCTAGCGACGCGGGTGCGATTTTCGCCCGCGTCGGGCAACGTTGTGAATGCTCACAGGCATCAACCAGGGGTGACGGGACTCTGCTCGCAACCCTGTTCACTCTGGAGCCCGCGGGCGTCAGCGTTCTCTCTCGTGCCACTACCAAGACCCGGGCTAACGCGGGGAGAGCACACAGAATTCATGTCCATCAGGGTCGTTCATCACCAACCAGCTGACCTCGCCTTGACCGATATCGGCACGCGTGGCGCCGAGTGAGATAAGGCGCTGTACCTCTGCCTCTTGGCTGGCGCCCGCTTCGGGAACGAGGTCGAAATGCAGCCGGTACTTGCCTGACTTGGGTGTCAGCGGCGGACCTCCCCAGGTGATCTTCGGGCCCCCCCGCGGAGAGCGAATGGCGGTTTCTTCATCCTGGTCCCAGACCAGCGGCCAGCCCAGTGCCTCGCTCCAGAAGTAACCGGCCCGCTGCGATCCATCGCCGGCGATCGCACCCAGGAGACCACAATCGGCGAGGAACGTGTTGCCCGGCTCAATGACGCAGAACTCGTTCCCTTCTGGATCGGCGAGGACGACGTGCTCGACGTCGCCCTGACCGATGTCGAGGTGGTGCGCACCCAGGTGGAGTGCTTCTTCGACCATCCTCTGTTGGTCGTCAGAGGACCTACTCGTTAGGTCGAAGTGCATCTGATTCCGAGTCACCTTCTCCTCGTCGGAGCGTTGGAACGTGATGCGAAACCCCGTGTCGTCGCTCGGAATGAGGCCAACGTTGCCGTCGTACTCAACGACCGTCTCCCATCCAAGGACAACGGACCAGAAGCGCGCGAGTCGCGGCGGATCCTTCGCATCGATGCAGAGCGCCCACAGATCACACGTCACTGTCGGCACCCCTCTAACGCGGCTCCACTCCCGGGCCCACCACACGGTGCAGGTTCGGGTGTTGTGCGGTCGACAACGTAGTGGGCGCTACAGGACTCGAACCTGTGGCCTCAGCCGTGTGAAGGCTGCGCTCTAACCAACTGAGCTAAGCGCCCGAGGGACAAATCCTAGCGGCTGACGGCCCGGTCGAATTGACCTCAGGCTGTAGCCTTCACCTGTGCCAGATCAGTCTTCCTCGCGCCCGCCTCGCCGGTCCCTGCGCCAGCCGCGCGTCTCCAAGGTCCCCCGCGAGGTCGTCATGGGCCTCGATCTCGTCGAGCGGCGCGCCAGCTACGTCGGCGGAGCGCTCGCCCTCATCCTCGCCGCCATCATCAGTCCTCACCTGTTCAAGAACACCTGGGTCACCGACACCGCCAAGCCATCGGCGCAGAACACGTGCTTAGCCCACTATCACCTGGTCAACAAGGTCTGCACATACCACCACCTCACCCATCCCTCGGACTGGATCCTGCAGTTCCTCGAGATCTTCATCCTGGGCGTCGGTCTCATTCTCTTCGCAAAGTTGAAGAAGCGCGCGGGAGTGGCCGTACTCAGCCTGCTTCTCGGACTTGCCCTGGGCGTGGTGGGACTGCCCTTCTTGTTCCTCGGCGGTTGGCTGGTGATCCGCGCCTTGCGTTTGCAGAAGTATGGCGACGCCTCCTTTGTCGGTAGTTCGAAGGCGGCGCGCGAGGCGGCCGACCAGCGTCGAGCCGAGAAGCGCTCCGGCGCGCCGCGCGCCCGTCGCGACGTCGTCGACGTGGAGAGCACTCTGTTAAAGCCGCCCGCTCCCTCGAAGCGCTACACCCCCAAGCAACGTCCCCGCCGCCGATAGTCCATGACGAAGCTAGGTCTCGACTACTCCACCGCGTGGGGACGGGGCTACGCGGCACGTTTCGTGCGCAACGCGATTCACAGCCTCTACGTGCGCCCCTACATCCGCTTCGTGGCGAGCCTCGAGGTGCGCGGCCTCGAGCACCTCGAGGGACCCCGTCCACTCATCTTCGTGGCCAACCACACGTCGAACCTCGATACGCCGTTGATCCTCTCGGCGCTACCCGTTGCCTTGCGCCGGCGCACCGTCGTCGCCGCCGCGATGGACAACTTCTTCATGGACGCGAAGACGGCCTTTAAGACCGTGCTGCTCTTCAACGCGATCCCCATCGATCGCCACAAGGTGAATCGGCGCAGCGCGCAGCTCGCGCTCGAGCTCGTCGAGGACCACTGGAACCTGATCATCTACCCCGAGGGCGGGCGCACCCCCGACGGCCAGCTCCAGGAGTTCAAGGGCGGCGCGGCCTACCTCGCCGAACGCGCCCACGCCACGGTGATCCCGACCTACGTCCACGAAGCCGGCTGGCTCCAGGGGCCCAAGTACGCCAAGGCCCCCACGTTCGTCAACGCCCCGCGCCAGTGGCGCCACCACGTCGTCGTCGCCTTCGGTGCGCCGCTGCGCGCCGAAGAGGACGAGAACGTCCGCCGATTCGGCGCGCGGATCGAAGACGCGGTCGTCCACTTGGGCCGCGAGGTGAGCGGCGATCCCGCGCTGAGGATCAATCGGCCCGACGAGCCATGACGCTGGCGAGTCGCTCCTCGTAGAGGGCGTCGGCGACGCTGGCGAGGGGTTCGAGTTCCCGGCCACTCACCTCAGCCAGGATCTCGTCGGCGAACCAGGGGTTGAGTGCGAGCACGGGGCCGTGCGCGTAGGTTCCCCACAACCGCGGCGCCCGAAAGCCGTCGTTCACTCCGTCGTTGCCACGGCCGCGTAGCACCGCGCCCAGGGGGGCCACGCCGCGGGCGAGGTTCGTGCGCCCGCCGTGGTTCTCAAAGCCCACCAACGTGCGGCCACCGACGTCGACGGCGATCTCACCCACGCTGCGACGGGTACCGCGCACCGTCGTCGCCTCCACCAGAGCGAGCCCGTCGTAGGCGTCATCACCCTCCACGGCGAAGGTGGTGCCGAGGATCTGCAGTCCGGCGCAGACCGCGAGGACGGCCGCGCCGTCGTCGACGCGAGCGCCCAGCGAGCCGGTGGCGAGCAGGTCGCGGGCCTGGCGCTGGGGACCGTCCTCGCCACCGCCCAACAGGTAGATGTCGGCCGCAACGAGCGAGTCGGCCATCGAGACCGTGACGATGTCCGCCTCGATGCCGCGGCGACGAGCCCGCTCGGCGAGCACCAGCGCGTTGCCTCCGTCGCCGTAGGTGCCGAGCAGTTCGGGATACAACAGGGCGATTCTCAGCACGGCGTCGACTCCTCCAGGACGTCGGCGAAGGCCGTGTAGTTCGCGAGCAGGTAGATCGCCTCGTCGATCCGCTCGATCCCGTCCTCGTCGAGGCGCCACTCGACGCCGGCGTAGTCCAGGCGGCTCGCCAGGTCGAGACGGCGCTCTCCCCAGCAGCGGACGCGGTGCCCGCGAAGTCGCTCGAAGGGAACGTCATAGAGCCACGACGGGTCGCGCCCGTCGGCGATGCGCGCGTTGATCGCGACCCAGACCTCGTGCGCGTCGGAGGGGATCACGTCGAGCAGCGCGGAGAATCCGGCGGGATTCTTCGCGAGCAGCATCCGCACGACCTGGCCGCGGAACGCGCGCAGTGAGAATCGTCCGGCGACCGAGGTGACCTCGCGCAGCCGCGGCGCCGCCTCAGTGGCCGCGACGCCGACGCCGACGAGCGCGGTCAGGGCCAGAGCCGCGTTCGCCCGGTTGAAGTCACCCAGCAGCGACAACGCGAGATCGACCACGGCACCGTCGATCTCGAGTCCTTCCTCGTCCAGCCTCGTGGTCGCGACCTCGGGTCGTGAGAACCCGCAGACGCAGTGCCAACCGGACCGATCGGGCGCGAGGGGCCGAGTGCAGTGCGGGCAGGACTGCGCGTCGCCCAACCAGGTCGTGGGCACGTCGCACCAGCGCACTCGAGCGGCCGTCTCGGCCGCGAAGACGACGAGGGGGTCGTTCACGTTGGCCACGACGAGCGTGGAGGTGCGTGCGAGGGCGCTGCGCCACTTGCCGGCCAGCACGCGGACCTCGCTCGCGCGATCGAGCTGGTCGCGCGAGAGGTTGAGGAGCACCACCACG
>DATIVP010000032.1:0-5268 GCA_035465755.1 Acidimicrobiales bacterium
GCGCGTCCACTGGGCGAGCTCGAAGAAGAACTGGGTCACCGCGAAGTCCGCGGCGTCCAGCTTGGCGGCGAGGAACCGTCGGTCGCTCGCGAGGTCCGCCGAGCGAGGATGCCCGTCAGGGTGCGCGGCGACCCCGATGGAGAAGTCGCCGACACCGCGCGCCAGCGCCACCAGGTCGCTCGCGTGGTCGAGCTCTCGCACGAGGTCCTCGCCCTCGAGCGGGTCGCCGCCCAGGGCCATCAGATTCTCCACGCCGGCGTCGCGGTAGTTCTCGAGGATCTCGGTCATCTCGGCGCGCGAGTGCCCGACGCAGATGAGGTGGGCCATCGGGACGAGGTGACCGTGGCGCTGGATGCGCGTCACGAGGTCGTAGGTTCGCTGGCGCGACTCGCGTCCCCCCCGATAGGTCACCGAGACGAAGGACGGTCGCAGCGGCTCGAGGTCCGCGAGGGTGGCGGCGAGGGTCGCCTCCTCCTCGTCGGAACGAGGCGGGAAGAACTCGAAGGAGCGGGTGATCCCCGCGCGCAAGAGCGCGTCGACGCGCACGGGCCTACTCGGCGCGGCCGAAGTCGTCTTGGAGGCGAACGATGTCGTCCTCGCCGAAGTAGGTGCCGTGCTGGACCTCGATGAACACGACCGGCGTCGTGCCGCGGTTCTCGCAGCGGTGCTTCTGGCCCAGGGCCACGTCGATCGAGTCGCCCGGACGCATCTCGTACTCGACGTCGTCGAGCACCACGGTGGCCACTCCGTTGACGAAGAACCAGTGCTCGGCGCGCTGGGCGTGCTGCTGGTAGCTCAGGCGCTTGCCCGGGGCGACCACGATGCGCTTGACCTTATGGTCGAACATCTCGTCGTCAAGGACGGTGAAGCTGCCCCAGGGGCGCTCGTCGTACTCGCGACCTCTGTCGTCGGTAGCGCTCATCGGACCCTCTCTGCGGCTCGCACGGCGTTGTTCAACAGCATGGCACGGGTCATCGGACCGACGCCACCGATGCGCGGCGTGATCCAGCCCGCGACGTCGGCCACCTCGGGCGCGACGTCACTCATCAGTCTCGTACCCGACCAGCTCGTGCCGGCCGCGACCACGGCCGCGCCGGGGCGCACCATGTCGGGCGTGACGAGGCCGGCCACGCCGGCGGCCGCGATCAGCACGTCGGCGCTGCGCGTGAGAGTGGTCATGTCGTCAACGCCGGTGTGCACGACGGTGACCGCCGCGTTGCAGCCGGGGCGCTTCAGGGCCATGAGCAGTGCCAGGGGGCGGCCAATGGTGAGGCCGCGACCGATGATCACGACGTGGCGTCCCTCGACGGGCACGTGATAGGAGCCGAGCAGCTCGACGATGCCCGCCGGTGTGCACGGCAGCGGACCCGGGGCGCCCATGACGAGACGTCCGAGGTTGACCGGGTGCAGGCCGTCGACGTCCTTGGCCGGATCGACGCGCAACAACACCTCTTCCTCGTTCATCCCCGCGGGCAGCGGCAGTTGCACCAAGATCGAGTGGACGGCATCGTCGGCGTTGAGTCGATCGATCACCGCCTCGACCTCGGCCTGGGTGGCGTTCGCCGGCAGGTGCACGCCCACCGAGTGCACGCCGATCGCCTCGCAGTCGGCGTGCTTCATCGCCACGTACTTCGCGCTCGGCCCGTCGTCGCCGACGAGCACGGTGGCCAGTCCCACGCGCAACCCGCGCGCGGCCAGCGCGCCGACACGGTCGGCGAGTTCCATCTTGATGCGGGCGGCGACCCGCTCGCCGTCGAGTAGTTCGGCCATCTCTCTCCTAGTGTCGGAAGTGACGCTCGCCGGTGAGCATCATCACGATTCCCGCGGCGTTCGCCGCCGCGATGACCTCGGCGTCGCGCACCGATCCCCCGGGCTGGACGACCGCCGTGACGCCCGCGCCGGTGAGCGACTCGAGCCCGTCGGCGAAGGGGAAGAAGGCGTCCGAGGCGGCCGCCGAGCCGACCGCGAGCTCGCCGGCCTTGGAGGTGGCGATGGCGGCAGCGACGACGCGCGACTGCTGACCCGCGCCCACGCCGACGGCGACGCCGTCCTTGGCGAGGACGATCGCGTTCGACGTCGTGCGCGCGCACACGCGCCAGGCGACCTTCAGGTCCTCGAGCTGGCGAGGCGTCGGCTGAGCGTCGGTGACGCAGCGCCACTGCACGACGGGCACGCGCAGCTCGTCGGCGTCTTGGACGAGGGCGGTGTGCCCGTAGGTGCGAACCGAGAGCCCGAGCGATTCGGGCGCCGGCGCCGACAGCAGCCGGGTGGCCTTGCGCCGCGCGCGCAGGGTCGCGATCGCCGCGTCGGAGAAGGAGGAGGCGATGATGACGTCGGCCTGGGGTCCGGCCGCGATCGCGGCCGCCACGTCGTCGTCCACGGCGCCGCGCAGGGCGACGATCCCGCCGAAGGCGCTCTGGGGATCGGCCGCGAGAGCCGCGGAAAAGGCCGCGACGAGGCTGTCCCCCAGGGCCGCGCCGGAGGCGTTGGCGTGCTTGATGATCGCCACCGCTTCGCGGCCTGGCGCGTCGGCGGCTAGCTCGTGCACCAGTCGCCACGCGGCGTCGGCGTCGAAGAGGTTCAGGTAGGACAACGCCGTGCCGGCGTGCTGGACGACCTCGTCCCACCACGGGGTCGTCCCGGCGAGCCGGTAGCGCGCTCCCACCTGGTGGGGGTTCTCCCCGTATCGCAGCACCTCGCGACGCTCGAGGGTGAGGTGCAGCGTGGCCGGCAGGGTGGCCGCGTCCGCCGCGGGCGCCTCGCCGATCTCGCCGCCGGTGTCGAACCAGGCGACGATCGCCGCGTCGTAGGCCGCGGTGTGGGCGAAGGCCGCCCGCGCGAGATCGTGTCGCGTCGCCGCCGACAGTCCGCCCGTCTCGCGCAACTCGGCCAGCACCGCCGGGTACTGCACCGGACTGGTGAGGATGCCCACGTGACGGTGGTTCTTCGCCGCCGCGCGCACCATGGTGGGCCCGCCCACGTCGATCAACTCGATTGACGGATCCGAGGAGAAGGGATAGAGGTTGCTGACCACGATGTCGATGGGCGTGATGTCGTGCTCGACGAGTGCGGCGAGGTGTTCCTCGACGTCGCGGTCGGCGAGAATGGCGCCGTGGATCGCCGGGTGCAGGGTCTTCACTCGCCCCGAGAGCATCTCGGGAAAGCCAGTCACGTCGGCCACGTCCAGGTGGGCGAGGCCCGCCTCGGCGAGCGCCGCGGCGGTCTTGCCCGATGCCACGAGCTCGACACCGAGGTCGGCGAGTCCCGTGGCGAACTCGATCAGTCCCGTCTTGTCCCAGACGGACAACAGCGCCCTCATGTCTCCTCCAATTGCCCGGCGAGCGACGCCGGTTCACGCCCCTGGGCCAACGCCGCCATCACCCTAGTGATCACTCGTGGGTAGAGGGCTCGTTCGACGGTCTTGATCCGTTCGTGCAGCGAGTCCTCGGTGTCCTCGGCGAGGACCGGAACGCGGCGCTGGGCGAGGATCGGACCCTCGTCGAGCTCGGCCGTTGCCAGGTGGACCGTGCAGCCCGACTCGGCGACGCCGGCCTCGAGCGCCTGGGCCACCGCGTGCCAACCCTTGAAGTCCGGCAGCAGGCTGGGGTGCGTGTTGAGGACGCGTCCGGCGTAGGCCGAGGGAAAGGTGCTCGTCGTCACGGTGCCGAACCCGGCCATCGCCACGAGGTCGATCTCGTAGGAGGCGAGCGCCGCCACCAGCGCCGCCGAATAACCCTCGCGATCGAAGTCCGCCGAGAAGCCGCCGAAGTCGCGCCGGTCGACCAGTGCCGTCGTCACCCCGGCGGCGTCGGCCACGCGCAGCGCGCGACAGGGTCGATCAGCCACCACGAGGGCGACGCGAAGGCCGGCCCCGAGGATCGCCTCCAGGATGGTGCCCGAACCCGAGACCATCACGCACAGTCGAACCTCAGCCAAGTGCCAGGGCCTTGACGATCTCGACCATCTTCTCGCCGGCCTCGGTGGGGTTCTGGCAGACGTGCACCCCGGCCGCGGCCAGGGCCTCCATCTTGGCCTGGGCCGTGCCCTTGGAACCCGAGATGATGGCGCCGGCGTGACCCATCTTGCGCCCCGGGGGCGCAGTGACCCCGGCGACGTAGGAGACGACGGGCTTGGTCATGTGGGTCGTGATCCACTCGGCGGCGCGCTCTTCCTCGCTGCCCCCGATCTCACCGATCATCATGACCGCCTTGGTCTCGGGGTCGGCCTCGAACGCCGCGAGGCAGTCGATGAAGTTCGTGCCGGGTACGGGGTCACCACCGATGCCCACGCAGGTCGTCTGGCCGATCCCCTGGCTCGAGAGCTCGTAGAGCGCTTGATAGGTGAGCGTGCCCGAGCGCGACACGATGCCCACCGGGCCGCCGGCGAGGGCGATGTCGCCCGAGGTGATGCCGATGTTGCACTTGCCGGGGCTGATGATGCCCGGGCAGTTGGGACCGAGCAGGCGAACCCCCGGGAACTCCTCGACGAGGCGGTTGTAGGTGAGCGCCTCGTCGTGGGCCGGGATGCCCTCGGTGATGCACACGATGAAGGTGATTCCGCCCTGGGCGGCCTCGATGATCGCGTCGGCGGCGAATCGGGGCGGCACGACGACGAAGGACGCCGTCGCGCCGGTGGCCGCCACCGCTTCGGCGACGCTGTCAAAGACCGGGACGCCGTCGACGTCGGTGCCGCCCTTGCCCGGGGTGACGCCGCCGACGACCTTGGTGCCGTAGTCGCGGTTGCGAAGTCCGTGGAAGCGGCCCTGACCGCCGGTCAGTCCCTGAACGATGACCTTGGTGTTCTCGTCTACGAAGATGCTCATGGTGTCTACGCCTTAGCTAGGGCCACGGCCCGGCGCGCGGCGTCGAGCATGGTCGGTTCAGTGATCAGAGTGTCGGACAGGTGCGGGGCCAAGATGGCGCGTCCCTCGACGGCGTTGGTGCCGTCGAGTCGCAGCACGATGGGCGAGGCGATGTCGACGCGCGAGAGCGCCTCGAGCACACCCTTGGCCACTTCGTCGACGCGCGTGATGCCGCCGAAGATGTTGACGAAGATCGACTTCACCTTGGGGTCGGAGTTGATCACTTCGAGCGCCGCCGCCATCACGTCGGCGTTGGCGCCGCCGCCGATGTCGAGGAAGTTGGCCGCGCTGCCGCCGACCTGGTTCACCACGTCGAGCGTCGACATGGCGAGGCCGGCGCCGTTGGCGATGATGCCGACGTCGCCGTCGAGGCCGATGTAGTTGAGCCCCTTCTCCTTGGCCATCTT
>DATIVP010000033.1:0-4497 GCA_035465755.1 Acidimicrobiales bacterium
GTACTCGTTGTTGCCGGGCTCGACGCCCGATCGCGCCGGCCGCGAAGCGGCCAAGGGCAAGCAGTCCGGTCGCACCCAGGAGATTCAGCGCCTCATCGGTCGCTCGCTGCGCACGGTGACGCGCCTCGACCTGCTGGCCGACATCTCGATCACGGTCGACTGCGACGTGCTCCAGGCCGACGGCGGGACACGCACCGCAGCCATCTGCGGGGGCTACGTGGCCCTGCACGACGCGATCACCCGTCTGGTTCAGTACGGCCAGATCGCCGAGCACGCACTGAGCGACCTCGTGGCCGCGACGTCGGTCGGCGTCGTGGGCGGGGTGGCGATGCTCGACCTGCCCTACGAGGAGGACTCGCGCGCCGACACCGACATGAACGTCGTGATGACCGGCGACGGTCGCTTCGTCGAGGTCCAGGGGACCGCCGAGAACGTCGCCTTCACGCGAGGCGAGCTCGACGAGTTGCTGGATCTCGCGAGCGCGGGCATCACGGCCATCCACGCCGCCCAGCGCGAGGTGCTCGCGACGCCGCCGGCGCCTCGCGCGCGATGAGGGTGTTCGTCCTCGCCACGGCCAACCCCCACAAGACCGAGGAGATGGCCGCGGTCCTCTCAGAGCTCGGAATCGGCGTGATCGCGCGCCCCGGGCACGTGGGCGAGGTGGACGAGACCGAAGACACCCTCGAGGGCAACGCGCTCTTGAAGGCGCGCGCGCTCGCCGCGGCGACGGGCAAGATCGCCGTCGCCGATGACACGGGACTGTTCGTCGAGGCGCTCGACGGCCGGCCCGGAGTGTTCAGCGCACGCTACGCCGGAGAGTCCGCCACCTACGCCCAGAACGTCGACAAGCTGCTGGCCGAAATGGCCGCGCTCGAGAACCGCCGCGCCCACTTTCGCACCGTGATCGCCCTCGTGTCGCCCGAGGGCGACGAGCTGGTGGTCGAGGGGGTCCTGGAGGGGGCGATCACGCGCGAGCCGCGCGGCGAGAACGGCTTTGGCTACGACCCGGTCTTCGCCCCGGACGAGACGCCCGGTCGCACGCTGGCTGAGTTGTCGGCGAGCGAGAAGAACGGCCTCTCGCACCGCGCGCGCGCCCTGCGGGCGCTGGCTGAGAAGCTCGCCGAAGCGCCGCGCCGCTTCTAGCAAGTACCCGTAGGCTGGCCGCGTGACGACGACGGACCTGCCGATGTTCCCCTTGGGAATGGTCGTCTTTCCCCATCAGGTCGTGGGTCTGTGCGTGTTCGAAGAGCGCTACCAGGTGATGCTCAACGACATCGACGATGACGTGTTCGGCACGTGTCTGATCTCACGGGGCTCGGAGATCGGCGGGGGCGACGAGCGCACTTCGGTGGGCACCGTGGTGCAGATCCTGGATTCGCGGCGAGTCGCCAACGGCCAAACGCTCCTGATGGTCGAGGGTACCGGCTGCGTTGAGGTCTCGCACTGGCTGGTCGACGCGCCCTACCCGCGCGCCACGGTGCGCCCGCGCACCGACGGCGATGAGGTTGACCTGTCACTGCTCGCCTACGCCGAGTCAGCGGTACGGTCGCTGCGCGCTCTCCAGAGCGAGGTCCACACCGACGTCTGCCTGCGTCGCGACTGCGAGATGGACGCGGATCCCCTCGTTCGCGCCTGGCAGCTGTGCGCTCTCACGCCGATGTCGGTGCTCGACCAGTTCGCGATGATGAGCATTGCCAACGTGAACGACCGCCTGCGGATGCTGGCCGAAGTCTGCTGCGAGCGCTACGGGGACTACCAACGGCTGTTGGCCCTCGACGCGCCGACGCGCTTTCGCCCCTAGCGCACGTCCACGAGGTCCACGACGAAGATCAACGTCTCGCCGGGGGCGATGACGCCGCCGGCGCCGCGATCGCCGTAGCCGAGGTGGGCGGGAATGACCAGGCGGCGGCGGCCGCCGACGCGCATGCCGGTGACCCCGCGGTCCCAGCCCGCGATCACGTAGCCGGCACCGAGGGGGAAGTTGAAGGTCTCCCCACGATTCCAAGAGGCGTCGAATTCCTCGCCGGTGGACGCAGAAACGCCCACGTAGTGCACGACGACCGTGGCGCCAGACTCGGCGAGGGCCCCCTCGCCGACGACGATGTCCTCAACGAGCAGATCGTCGGGAGCGGGTCCGACGTGGGGTTCGACGAGTGGCTTGTCGGTCATGAGTGCCCTTTACCTGCGGCGTGATCCAGAACTCGCTCCGGCGCCCACCACGCGCACGTTGCGAGCCTCGCGACCCTTGGGGCCGCTGGCCTCTTCGAAGGTGATGCGCTGGCCCTGGCTGAGGGAGCGGAATCCGTCTCCCACGATGTTGGAGAAGTGGATGAACAGATCGTCACCGCGCTCGTCGGTGGCGAAGCCAAATCCCTTCGAATCGTTGAAGAAGCTCACCACGGCCTGGTTCGCACCCGAGCGCGGCGTCGCGGAGAAGCCGTTGCGCTCGCGCGGGGTCTCGCGGCGCGCCGGGCGTTCGGCCGCGGCGCGGTCGTGGCGTGGTGCGCTCGCGCGGCGCTCGCGCGGCGCGTCATTGCGACGCTCGCGACCGGCGTCGGCGTCGCGTGGGGTGAAGGAGCGCGGGCCGTTCGAACGCGGGGCGTTCGAACGAGGGACGCTCTCTCGCGAGCCACGCGACTCACGGGCCGGCTTGGGGCTGGTGCCGTCGAGGCGCTGGGTGGCTTCGGCGTCGTCCACCGCACTGAGACGCAGGGCGGGCGCGTCGGCGGGAATGTCGAGGGACACGGGCAGGCCCAGGGTGCGCTGGAGTCGCTTGACCTGGCTGGTCACGTCCTCACCGACGAGGGAGATCACGACACCGGTGGCGCCCGCGCGGCCCGTGCGTCCAGAGCGGTGCAGGTAGTCAGTGGTCTGCGTCGGCGGGTCGTAGTGAACGACGACCGGCAGCGCGTCGATGTGGATGCCGCGTGCGGCGACGTCGGTCGCGACAAGGACCTGGACGTCACCGTTCTTCATCGCGCGCAGCGCTCGCTCGCGCTGGGCCTGCGAGCGGTCGCCGTGCAGGGCGGCCGCGGAGATGCCCCGCTCTCCGAGTTGACGCGCCAGGCGGTCGGCGCCGTGCTTGGTGCGCGTGAAGACGATCGCGCGCTCGTACTGATTCACGATCTCCGCGGCGAACTGGGGACGCTGGTCACGCGGAACGCGCCAGAAGTAGTGATCAACGTCGCTCGGGGCCTCGTCGCCCACGACGTCATGGATGGCGGCGTCGCGGGTGAACTCGCGCACCAGTGAGGAGACGTCCGGACCCATGGTGGCCGAGAAGAGCATGACGTGGCGCTCACTCGCGGTCTGGCCGACGATGCGGCGCACCGCCGGCAGGAATCCCATGTCGGCCATGCGGTCGGCCTCGTCGACGACGACCGTGGTGACCGACGACAGGTCGAGGGCACGCTGCTCGAGCAGGTCCTCGAGGCGCCCGGGACAGGCGACGACGAGATCGACGCCGGCGTTGAGCGCTTTGCGGGTGGTGTTGTAGGAGGTGCCGCCGTAGATCGAGATGATGCGCCGGCCGCGGTCGTCGCTGAGGCCGGAGATCTCCTTTTGCACCTGGGCGGCGAGCTCGCGCGTGGGCACGAGGATGAGAGCGAGGGGCTGGCGGGGGCGGGCCTTGCCCAAACGCGCCATCAGGGGCAGGCCGAAGGCGAGGGTCTTGCCCGAGCCGGTGGCGGCCTTGCCGACGACGTCGCGCCCGGCCAGGGCGTCGGGCAGCGTGGCTTCCTGGATCGGGAACGCCTCGCTGATGCCGCGGGCCTTGAGGCGTGCGACGAGGTGGGACGGGACGCCGAGATCGGCGAAGGATACGGACACTGTGACTCCTATGAGTTGGTGAAACCAACTCGAAATGTCACGGTCGAATCGGTCTCCACCGCGGAATGCGGCGAATCGGTCACACCACACTAGCAGACGCGTCGCGACAGTGGTGCGGGCGGCGGGACTCGAACCCACACTCCGAAGAACTGGTACCTAAAACCAGCGCGTCTGCCAATTCCGCCACGCCCGCGAGACCACCACTCTAGACATCGTGGGGGGCGCTTGCGGAGCCCGGCACTAGATTGAACCCATGGCAAACAGCGACACCTTCGGTGCAAACGACCTCAACCAGCGGCTCCTGCGCGAGCGCATCGTCTTTCTCGGTTCCCAGGTTGATCAGAACGCGGCCAACCGGATTTGCGCCGAATTACTGCTTCTGGAGGCCGAAGACTCGGATCGCGACATCAGCCTCTACATCAACTCCCCGGGCGGTTCGGTCACCGACGGTCTGGCGATCTATGACACCATGCAGTACGTCAAGTGCGACATTCGTACGATCTGCGTGGGGATGGCGGCCTCGATGGGTCAGTTCTTGCTGTGCGCCGGCGCGCCCGGCAAGCGCTTCTCCTTGCCCCACAGTCGCATCCTGATGCACCAGCCCTCGGCGGGCGGCATGCAGGGTCAGGCCTCGGACATCGCGATTCAGGCCGAGCAGATCGTCTACAT
>DATIVP010000034.1:0-1778 GCA_035465755.1 Acidimicrobiales bacterium
TCAAGGTCATCGTCGACCCCTACGTCGGGCGAATCGTGGTCTGCGAAGTGGTCGCGGGCACGGTCACCGGCGACGTGACGGTCACGAATGCGCGCACGCGCGCAGAAGAGAGACTGCACGCGCTCAGCTACCTCGTCGGAGCCAAGTTGCAGCCAACCGAGCGCGCGGTCGCCGGCGACGTGGTGGCCTTCGCCAAGTTGAACAACGTGCGCGTCGGCGACGTCCTCGCGCGTCCGGCGCGCGACCTCGCGGCCGTCTCGGGCGCGCGGCGGGCCCACGCTCTCTCAGCCGCGGTGGTCGCCGCGGCGAGCGACGACGAGAAGGTCTCGAGCGCGCTGCACCGCCTCGTCGAAGAAGACCCCTCGCTCGGCGTGCGCCACGACCCGGTGTCGCGTTCCCTCGTCGTCGACGCCATGGGCGAGATGCACCTGCAGGTCGTCCAGGAGAGGCTCAAGCGGCGCTACGGCGTCGACGTGGGCTGGGCGGCGCCCCCCGTGGCGTACTTCGAGACGATCAAGGCGGCCGCGGACGTCGAGGGACGCCTGAAGAAGCAGACCGGCGGCCACGGCCAGTTCGCGGTGGTGAATGTCAAGATCGAGCCGCTGGCGCCCACCGAGCCCTTCGAGTTCGTCGACGCCGTCGTGGGTGGCGCGGTGCCGCGCCAGTACATCGGCGCGGTGAAGAACGGCATCGAGAAGGCGATGGCCCACGGCGGGCCGTCGGGTCAGCCCGTGATCGGGGTGCGCGCGACCCTCTATGACGGCAAGGCCCACAGTGTGGACTCCTCCGAGGCGGCCTTCGAGACGGCCGGTTCGATGGCCCTTCGCGCGGCGCTCGAGAAGTCGGGCACGGCGCTGCTCGAGCGCATCATGGCCGTCGAGGTCACGGTGCCCGGCGATCACCTCGGCGACGTGCTGACCGACCTCTCCGGACGGCGTGGTCGCGTGATCGGCACCGACCAGGACGAGCGGGGCGACACGGTGATCGCCGCCCACGTCCCCGAGGGCGAGTTGACCCGCTACGGCCTCGAGCTGCGCGCGCTCACCGGCGGGCGCGGGCGCTTCAGCGCCAGCGCCCACCACTTCGCCGAGGCCCCGAAGGTGGCCGCCAAGTAGGACTACGCGACGATGATCAGGCGCACCGTGTCGGTGATCTGGGCGCCACCCGAGGTGGAGCCGGCCATCACGATCACGGTGTCGCCGGCCTTGGCCGTGCCCGAAGCCTTCAACTGACTGACCGCGAACTCGCAGAGGTCGTCGATGTCGGTGTAGGGAGAGAGGTACGTCTCCTGCACGCCCCACGAGCTACGCAGCTGGCGTGCCGTGCCCTCGCTCGGCGTGATCGCGACGATGGGCATCGGCGGGCGAAAGCGCGAGATCGCCCTCGCGGTCATGCCCGAACGGGTGCAGGCGACGATGGCGACGGCCTTCTCCTCCATCGCCGCGCGCCAGGCCGCACCGGTGATCGCGGCCGTGATGCGCAGTGACTGGGTGCCGGTGCCGACGGTCTCTTGCACGCCGAGACCGGCGCCCCACTGCTCGTAGGGGAAGTACGCCTCGGCGCGACGCACGATACGGTCCATCGTCACGACCGTGGCGACCGGGTCGTCACCGATCGCCGTCTCGCCCGAGAGCATCACAGCGCTCGCCCCGTCCAAGACGGCGTTGGCGACGTCGGTCACCTCGGCGCGCGTGGGCACCTGGGCGTGCGTCATGGACTCGAGCATCTGGGTCGCCACAACGACGGGGCGCGCGTAGCGGATGCCGTGGCGCACGATG
>DATIVP010000035.1:0-4221 GCA_035465755.1 Acidimicrobiales bacterium
ATCGAATGGTGTCGAGCGCCCGATCGAGGGCCACCTGGATGGACTGCGCGTCGACGGTGGTGTCGAACACGATCATGGATTCATAGGGCCGCATGGCCGGTTTCCTTTCCCTCTGGTCCGGCAGCGCCGGGCTCTGCGGAAAACAGAGCAGGGTATGTTGCTAGCCCCGCGTTTGCGGGAACGCCCAGTCTAGTGCGGGGCGCCGTGCCGGTCTAGTGGCCGTGCTCGGGGCTGGGGTAGGACTCGGCCTCGCTCGGAAAGGACCCGTCGCGCACGTCGGCGGCGTAGCGGCCGATGGCCTCGGTGATCGCCTCGCCCAGCTGGGCGTACTGGCGCACGAAGCGAGCCGGCTTGCGGCTGGTGAGCCCCAGCAGGTCGTGAAAGACCAGAACCTGCCCGTCGGTGTCCGGACCCGCCCCGATGCCGATCGTGGGGATCGCCAGGGCCTCGGTCACCTCGCCGCCCACCGCGCTCGGCACGCCCTCGATGACGATGGCGTAGACGCCCTCTTCCTGGAGGAGCAGGGCGTCCTCGACCAGCAGCTTGGCGGCGTCGCGCGACTTCGCCTGGACCTTGAAGCCGCCCATCGCGAGCACGCTCTGAGGGGTCAGGCCGAGATGTCCCATCACCGGGATCTCGGCGTCGAGCAGCGCGCGAACGACTTCCAGACGCGCGTGTCCGCCCTCGAGCTTGACGCTCTGGGCGCCCGCACGGATCAGTTCCGCGGCGTTGCGCACCGCGTCACCCGCTCCGACGTGGTAACTGAGCCACGGCATGTCGGCCACCACGTGGGCGACCGGGTGCGCCGCGGCGACGGCCGCGACGTGATGGACCATCTCGGCGAGAGTGACGTGCAGCGTGTCGGCCTGGCCCATGACGACGTTGGCCAACGAGTCGCCGACCAGCAGGATGTCCACCCCCGCCGCGTCGGCGTAGCGCGCGGCGGGCTCGTCGTAGGCGGTCACCATGACGAGCGCCGCGTCACCGCGAGAGCGCTTTCGCGCTCGAATGGCGGGTGCCGAAAGGCTCACTGGCCGACCTCGCGCGCGACCCGACGGTTCCGCTTGCCCCCGGCGGACCACTTGCGCACCAGGTGATGGAACCGGCACCCGACGCACACCTCGACCGCGTAGCACTGAACCGGCTCCTCGCGCCGCTCGAGCCGGCTGAGCTCGGCGCGGCTCGTCGGGCACGTGCCCCCCGGCGGCAAGCGGGCGCCGAAGACGTAGGTCACCTCGACGAGATCGTGGTCGTGACAGACCGGGCACACCTCACCCGAGGGTCGCCCGATGTGCTGGGCCGCGCGCAGCAACTCGGGGTGGGCGTCGCAGACGTCTTCGTATCGAAGCTGGCCGGCCGCGACCTTGGCGAGGAGGGCGTGACGGACCAAGCCGAACTCCACCACCGCCCCGTCGGCGCTGCTCGTTCCCAGCCGTCGTTCCATTACCGGCGAGACTACCCCCGGGCGATTTGGCCGTGGCGTACAGCCTTGACGCATCGATATATCGAAGTGATATGATGATTCGCGTGTTAGACATCGCCATCCTGGGGCTCTTGATGGACCGTGACCACCACGGCTACGAGATCCGCTCCCAGTTACGCGACCGCCTGGGCATTTCGGCCAACGTTTCCTTCGGCTCGATCTACCCGGCGCTGGCCCGTCTCGAACGCCACGGCAGCGTCGAGGCCGTGACCGTTAGCGACCCGCGGCTGAGTTCGCTCTCGACCGGTTCGCTCTCGGGCGAGCGCGCCGCGCTGCGCACCCTGCGTTCCGGCTCGGGGCTGGGCCGACGGGGCCGCAAGGTCTATCGCATCACCGAGCGGGGCCGCCGAGAGTTCGTCGAACTCCTCGCCAACCCGGCGACTCTCGACGATGCTCGGGGCTTCTCGATGCGCATGGCGCTGGCCAAGTACCTCACGCCAAATCTTCGCGTGGGTCTGCTCGAACGGCGCCGCAGCGACCTGCTCGAACGACTCGCCGAGGTTCGCACGAGCGCACACAACGCCGAGCTCGATGAGTATGCGCGCAGCGTGATGGAACACGCCGCGCGCGGAGTCGAGCTCGACCTGGCCTGGATCGACACGCTGCTCTCCGCAGAACGCAACAACTCCAACCCTCAACCATTCGCGCGAGACGCGAAATAAGAAAGGACAGCCATGAAGAACATCCGCGTGGCCATCGCCGGCGTCGGCAACTGCGCCAGTTCGCTCATTCAGGGCGTGACCTACTACAAGGACGCCAAGCCGGGCGATGACGTACCGGGCCTGATGCACGTGGTGCTCGGCGGCTATCACGTCGCCGACCTCGAGTTCGTCGCGGCCTTTGACGTCGACGCCTCCAAGGTCGGCAACGACCTCGGCAAGGCGATCGACGGCGGCCAGAACAACACGATCAAGTTCGCGACTGTCCCCTCCCTCGGCGTGACCGTCCAGAGGGGCCCGACCCTCGACGGTCTCAACAAGTACTACCGCGCCTCGATCGAGGAGTCGCCCGCCGAGGCGGTCGACGTCGCCCAGGCCCTGCGCGACGCACGCGCTGAGGTCCTCGTCTCCTACCTGCCGGTGGGCTCGGAAGACGCCCAGCGCTACTACGCCCAGGCGGCCCTCGATGCCGGCGTCGCCTTCGTCAACGCGATCCCCGTCTTCATCGCGTCGGACCCTGAGTGGGCGGCGAAGTTCGCCGCGGCCGGCGTGCCGATCATCGGCGACGACATCAAGAGCCAGGTGGGCGCGACCATCGTGCACCGGGTGCTCGCGCGCCTCTTCGAGGACCGGGGACTGACCCTGGACCACACGTACCAGCTCAACGTCGGCGGCAACATGGACTTCAAGAACATGCTGGATCGCGAACGTCTCGAATCCAAGAAGATCTCCAAGACCCAGGCCGTCACCAGCCAGCTCGAGACGAGCCACCTGGGCGCCGACGACGTCCACATCGGACCGAGCGACCACGTGCCGTGGCTCCAGGACCGCAAGTGGGCCTACATCCGCATGGAGGGCCGCAACTTCGGCGACGTGCCGCTCAACGTGGAGCTCAAGCTCGAGGTGTGGGACTCGCCCAACTCGGCCGGTGTCATCATCGACGCGGTGCGTTGCGCGAAGGTGGCCCTGGACCGCGGGATCGGCGGACCGATCATCGGCCCCTCGGCCTACTTCATGAAGTCGCCGCCGGTGCAGTTCCACGACGACGTCGCCCACGACATGGTCGTGGCCTTCGCCGACGGCGGCGCCGACAACCCCGTCTGGCCCTAGTCGCCCTGGGCGGCCCACCACGCGCGCAGGCGCGTGGTGGCCTCCTCCGGCGTGATCTCACCCTCGTCGAGGCGGATCTCCATCAAGAAGTCGAGCGCGCGACCCACCGCGGGTCCCGGCGAGATGCCCAGCACCCCCATCACCGCGACGCCGTCGAGCGCCGGGCGTAGGCGCGAGAGGTCCTCTTGTTCGCGCAGCTCGACGATGCGCTCTTCGAGCTCGTCCATGCGCCGCGCGAACGTCGCGGCCTTGCGAGCGTTGCGCGTCGTGGCGTCACAGCGGGTCAGCTCGTTGAGCTTCTCTAAGAGCGGACCGGCGTCGCGCACGTAGCGACGCACCGCCTTGTCGCTCCAGCCCATCTGATAGGTGTGAAAGCGCAGGTGCAGCTCGACCAGTGCCACGACGTCATCGAGGATCTCCTGGGAGTACTTGAGAGCGAGCATGCGCTTCTTGGTCATCTTGGCGCCGACGATCTCGTGGAAGCGGAACGTCACGCCCTCGGGAGTGATCGCGCGCGTCGCCGGCTTTCCCACGTCGTGAAAGAGCGCGGCCAGTCGCAGCACGAGGTCCGGCGACGTCCGATCGACGACCGCCCAGGTGTGGGTCAGTACGTCCTTGTGGCGGTGGATCGGGTCCTGCTCGAGCTCCAGGGCGGGCAGCTCGGGCAGGAACTGCTTCGCCAGTCCGGTCCGTACGAGGAAGTCGAGCCCGATCGAGGGGCGCTCGGTCACCATGAGCAGGTCGAGCTCGCCCCGGATGCGCTCGGCGGAGACGATGGAGAGCTTCTCGGCGTTCTCGACCGCGGCCGCCTCCACCAGGGGATCGATGCGCAGGTCGAAGCGCGCCGCGAAGCGCGCGGCCCGCAGCATGCGCAGTGGGTCGTCACGAAAGAGGCCGCCGGCCTCGGTGGGAGTGCGCAGGACGCGCTCGTGCAGGTCGGCGAAGCCGCCGAAGTAGTCAAAGAGGGTC
>DATIVP010000036.1:0-16225 GCA_035465755.1 Acidimicrobiales bacterium
GCGAACCTGACGGCCTACGCCAAGTACGCCGCCCAGCAGCTGCCGGTGCTCTACATGCCGGCCGGTAACTCGGCGGTGGGTGAGACCATCAAGACCCTGAAGAGCAACATCGGCTTCACGCCGAACCCGCTCTTCGACCTCAACCCGGAGTACATGCACTACTAAGCAGTAGCTTCACGTTTCACTCAACAGCGGAGGGGCCCCGATGGGGCCCCTCCGCTGTTTTCGCGCTCGGGCCCGACGTGGCGACAATGTCGCGCATTAGCCCGCTGATAGACTCGGCCCGTGTTGAATTACATTCTTCGCAGGATCGCCCAGTCGGCCCTCGTCTTGCTCATCGTGGTGTTCGTCACTTTCTCCCTGCCGTACTTCCAAACCAACGGAATCTTGGCGCCGGCCTACGCCGTTCTGGGGACCCACGCGACGCCCCACAATCTCGCCATATGGGCACACCAAAACGGCATGGATCAGCCATTCCTCGTACGCTTTTGGCACTACCTGACGCAACTCATCTTTCACTTCAATCTCGGGCACTCCTACAAGCAGAACATGTCCGTTATGGGCGTCATTGCGCTCTACGTTCCACGCACGCTCTGGCTCGCCCTCAGTGCCCTGATTCTCACCCTCATCATCTCGCTGCCCCTCGGCATCATCCAGGCCTCGCGGCGCAACACCGTCTTCGACTACACGGCGACGGGCACGGCGTTCATCCTCTACGCGATGCCGTCCTTCTTGTTGTGCATGCTGGCCCTGGACGCGTTCAGCTTCCACACCCTGCACCTGCCCTCATCACCGCCGTCCGGCGTCGCCCCGTGGGCGATCTTCACCGATCCCGTCGGCTTCATCTTGCCGGTGGGCTGCTTAACACTGCTCTCGGTGGCCGGCGTGAGCCGGTTCATGCGCGGCACGATCCTCGAGACGTTGGTCCAGGACTACGTGCGTACCGCCAAGGCCAAGGGCTGCTCGAGCCGGCGCGTCCTCTTCCGTCACGCGTTTCGCAACGCTCTCGGACCGATCATCACGATCCTGGGCCTCTATGTCCCCAGCCTGTTTGGGGGTGCTCTCATCATCGAGAGCGTCTTCAACTACGGAGGACTCGGCATTCAGACCGTCTTCGCGGCCACCAACTCTGACGTGCCGATCGTGCTCGGGATCACCCTTCTGGTGGCGATCTTCACGCTCGCGGGCAACCTTCTCGCCGACATCGCGCTCGGTCTCGTCAACCCGCGCATTCGTATTGAAGGGAACTCTCGATGACCGAACAGATCAGCCCCGAGATCCTCCACGAGACGATCGACCGACTTCCGACGTCACGCGAGATTCACCCGGCCGTCCCCAAGACCGAGGACGAGATCATTCCCCTCTGGCGCCAGCGCCTGACCATCTTCTCGCACAACAAGTTGGCCGTTGCCTCGGTGATCTTCCTCTTCATCGTGACCGCGTCGTGCTACCTCGTGCCCTGGCTGCACCCCACGAACCAGACCAACCAGGCCGCGACGTTCGGCATCCCGTGGAACCAGTCCCCGTCGTGGGCCCACCCCCTGGGCACCGACAGCTCGGGCTTCGATGAACTGGGCCGAATCTTCTACGGCGGTGAGTACTCGCTTACGCTGGGATTCCTCTCCGGCTTCATCACCATCGTCATCGGCACCGTCTACGGAATGATCTCGGGATTCATGGCCGGCTTCACCGACACGGTCATGATGCGTATCCTCGACGCGTTCCTCTCGATCCCCTATCTCTTCTTGCTCATCACGTTGATCTCGATCTTCGGCCGGTCGACCGCGTTCCTCATCGGCATCATCGGCTTCTCGCTGTGGTGGGGCAACGCCCGCATCATCCGCGGTGACGCCCTCTTAATCCGCAACCTCGAGTACTCCCAGGCGGCTACCGCCATGGGCGCGGGCAAGATGCACATCATCCGACGTCACGTGTTCCCCAACTCGATCAGCAACATCGTGACCGTGGCGACGTTCTCGGTCGCCGACGCCATCCTCTTCCTCTCCGCGCTGGGCTTCCTGGGTCTCGGGATCCAGACACCCCAGACCGACTGGGGAACGATGCTCCAGGCCGGCTCGGTCCAGATCCAGAACGGCTACTGGTGGGAGGTCTTCCCCCTGGCGACGATCTTCATCCTCGTCGTGGTGTCGATCAACTACATCGGCGACGCCCTGCGCGACGCCTTCGAAGTCCGCCTCATCGAGCGCTAGAGCGGACGCCTCGATCCTTTCGAAGCAGCGCCGACTGACGTCGCGTCGTCCTTGAGCTGTCGATCTACGCGCTTCGCGTCGAGGTGAGAGTTACCGGCGTGCGCAACGGGAAGTGGCACGCCGCCTCTTGGGCGGGGCCAAAGGACCGGAAGGCCGGCTCCTCGTTCGCACACACGTCCTGGGCGCGCGGGCAGCGGGTCCGGAAGCGGCATCCCGACGGCGGATTCACCGGCGAGGGCAACTCGCCCGTGACCTGACGGCCCCGGCGCGCACGGGCCTCTTGCGGCTCGGGCACGGGCACGGCGTCGAGCAGGCCCTGGGTGTAGGGGTGGGCCGGAGTGCGAAAGACCGACTCGGCGTCGCCGATCTCGACGATCTTGCCGAGGTACATGACGCCGATCGTGTCGGCCATGTAGTAGACGACGGCGAGGTCGTGGGAGACGAAGACGTAGGAGAGGTTGTGGTCCTTCTGAAGTTCCTTCATGAGATTGAGAATCTGCGCCTGGATCGAGACGTCGAGCGCCGAGACCGGCTCATCGGCGACGATGAGCCGAGGGTTCAGAGCCAGGGCGCGGGCGAGGCCAATGCGCTGGCGCTGGCCGCCGGAGAACTCGTGGGGGTAGCGGTCCGCGGCGCGCGGCTCGAGTCCCACCGACAAGAGCAGCTCCGCCACCCTCTCGCTGCGCTCGGCCCGGTTGCCCTCGCGCTGGACCTGAAGGGGCTCGGCCAGGATCTGAGCGACCTTCATGCGCGGATTCAGCGACGAGTAGGGGTCCTGGAACATCATCTGGCGCTCACGTCGGTCGGCGCGCGACGGCTTGTGGCCCTTGGCGGAGACGAGCTTGTCGTCGAAGTAGACCTCGCCGCCCGTGGGCAGGTCGAGTCCCACCACCATGCGCCCGATCGTCGTCTTGCCACACCCCGACTCGCCCACCAGGCCGAACGTCTCGCCCTCGTTGATCGAGAAGCTGACGTTGGACACCGCGCTGAGCGCCCCCACCTTGTGACGGATCAGACCGGCCTTGATCGGGAACTCCTTGACGAGTCCTTCGACGCGCAGCAGTTCCTTCGCCGCCGTGCTGGAGGCGACGACCGCATCGCGCGAGCGCACGACGACCGGGGCGGGTCCGTTGACCGGGTGAAAGCACGCGAAACCGTGCTCGTCGGACTCGGTGAACTCGGGTTCGTTAGCCCAGCACTCTTCGGTGGCGTATGCGCAGCGCGGGGCGAATCGACAGCCGACGATCTCGCGCGAGAGGTCCGGCGGCAGGCCGGCGATCGAGGCGAGCTCGTGCTTCGAGGCGTTCTCCAGGTTGGGCATCGACGCCAAGAGCGCCTGCGTGTAAGGGTGGTGCATCTGGTGGAAGAGTTCCATCGTCGCGGCCTGCTCGGCTCGCTTGCCCGCGTACATAACGACGACGCGGTCGCTGCGACCGGCGATCACGCCCATGTCGTGGGTGATCAGCAGCACACCCATGTTGAGCTGTACGCGAAGGTTGTCGATGAGGTCCAGGATCTGGGCCTGAATGGTGACGTCCAGGGCCGTCGTGGGCTCATCAGCGATCAAGAGCTTGGGGTTGCAGACGAGGCCCATCGCGATGATCACCCGCTGGCGCAGTCCACCGGAGAGCTCGAAGGGGTACTGGTCGAGTCGTTCGGCCGGGCGCGGCATGTCGACCATCTCGAGCACTTCGAGGGCCCGCTTGCGCGCCTCGGCCTCGCTCGCGCCGTTGTGGATGCGCAGTCCTTCGCCGATCTGGCGGCCGATCTTCATCGTGGGATTGAGCGAGCTCATCGGGTCTTGGGGAATCAGGGCCACCGCGTTGCCGCGCTGAGACTGCATCTCCTTCTCCGAGAGCGTGGCGAGGTTGATCCCGTCGAGTTCGATCGTGCCGCCGGCGATGTGTCCGTTGTTGGGCAGCAGGCGCATGATCGCGAGGCCGGTCGTCGTCTTGCCGCATCCGGACTCGCCCACGAGGCCCACGCACTCCCCAGGATTGATGGTGAGCGAGAAGTCGTCGACCGCGGTGACAAAATTCTGTCGAGACGAGAACTGAACCTTCAAATTACTAACGGAGAGCAGCGAAGACATAGTGTGCCAATCCTACCCCGTGGCACCTAATGGACTCACTCGCTCGGGGCCGGAATATGGCCCTAATTAGGCAGTTTCCAGCTACGACGATGGTGTTCGGAGGGCCCGTACGCGCGCAGCGCCGCGAGGTGCGCCGCACTGCCGTAGCCCTTGTTGGCGTCCCAGCCGTACAGCGGGCACTGGGCGTGCAATTCGCGCATGAACTGGTCCCGGCGGACCTTGGCGAGAACCGACGCGGCGGCGATCGCCGCGCTCGCCGAGTCACCTCGCACGATGGTCCGATGGGCGAGTCCCGCGTAGGGAGCGGGCGGTGAGTCGACGCCGAAGGCGACGTCACGGGGTGCGCGCAAGAAATTGTGCGCACCGTCAATCAGAGCGAAGCTCGGCCGACGCGTCAACGCGTCGAGGGCGCGGTTCGCCGCCGCGCTCAGCGCAAGTGACAATCCCCACTCGTCGATCTCCGCCGCACTGGCCCAACCCAGAGACCAGGCGTCGACCCAGGTTTCGAGCAGCGGTGCGAGGGTCTCGCGCTGTCGAGGACTGAGGGCCTTCGAATCATCGAGGCCCCGAGGGGGATCAACGAGATCGCCCAGCACGACTGCGCCCACGACCACGGGGCCGGCCAGCGAGCCACGCCCGACCTCATCGAGGCCCACGACCACCTCACCGTGACCGATCAGAGCACGTTCGTGGCTCATGAGGTCGACGGGCGTCACGAGCTCAGGCTAGTGAGTCCTAGCATGCACTTCGATGACCCGCCACGAACGCTCGAACGACTTGGCGGTCGTCATTCCCCTCAAGCGCGTCGCCGACGCGAAGCAACGACTTCGACGAGCGGGGACTCTCAACGTCGACGCACTCGTATGGCGCCTCGCCCGTGGCGTGATCGAGGCCACGCGAACGCGGCCAACGTTCGTCGTGACCGAAGACGCCGACGTGGCGGCGTTCGCGGCGTCGCTCGCGGTGACGTCATTCGTGACCTCGGCGACCACGCTCTCGGACGCGGTCGCCGACGCGTACACGTCACTCGGTGGGTCCTTCGAGCGACTTCTGATCGTTCACGCTGACCTCGAGGATCCCACGGGCCTCGGCGACTTCGAACCCGACGCGGGGGTCACGCTGGTCGCGGATCGCCACGGTCTCGGCACCAACGTCCTGGCGCTGCCAACGGGACGTGACTTTCGATTCGGCTACGGGGCGAACTCCCTTCACCACCATCGCCGCGAGGCGCAACGCCTGGGCCTGGCCTGCACGGTCATCACCGGTTCACCGTGGTCCTGGGACGTCGATGTGGTGGAGGACTTGCGCCCGAACAGCACTTGAGGGGGTCCGAAGACCCCCTCAAGGCCGCTTCTCCTAGGAGAAGTCCTACTTCTTGGCGGCAGCCTTGCGGGCCGGAGCCTTCTTGGCAGCAGCCTTGCGGGCCGGAGCCTTCTTGGCGGCGGCCTTCTTCGCCGGAGCCTTCTTGGCGGCAGCCTTGCGAGCCGGAGCCTTCTTGGCTACCTTCTTGGCGGCGGCCTTCTTCGCCGGAGCCTTCTTGGCGGCAGCCTTCTTCGCCGGGGCCTTCTGGGCCGGAGCCTTCTTCGCTACCTTCTTGGCGGCGGCCTTCTTGGCCGGAGCCTTCTTGGCCGGAGCCTTCTTCTTCGCGGCAGTTGCCACTTTCCCTCCTTGGGACTCAACGTTGAATCAGCGTGGAATCGCGATCACCGCCGTGGTGAATCGCCTTGTGATGCCGCACTGACAAACGTGAACTCGCTCGTGTATCGCCCAGCGTCCTCGCTGTACGACGACCGACCGCAGTGCACGGCCCCTCGCGGCGAAGCGTTCTCCGAATGGACTGCTAGCAACACATTCGGTGAACGTGAACCTCCTCCGCAGAAGGACATCTAAAAGTTCACTCGGTCTACACACCAATGTCAAGCATTTCGAGACTTTTTGCGACGTTTGTTTTCCGTGAGCGAAGACCGTGGCATCTATCTCGGACGAGGTCGAAACGGCGACGTCTTTAGTGGCAGTGAGCGATCGACCCTTGTGCTTGGTCCAAGTCGAAGTGGCAAGACGTCGTCACTCGTCATTCCTAACTTGCTCACGACAACGCGAAGCGCTCTCATCACGTCAACGAAGGACGACGTCGTCCACATCATGGCCGGATCACGCGGCGACGGCGCCACACTGCTCTTTGATCCGTCGGGCACCGTTCCCGCGCCTCGCGGCGTGCAGCGCGTCGGATATTCCCCAGTTCATCAGGCACGTAGCTGGGATGGCGCCGTGCTCGCAACACGGAGTCTCGTTGACGTGGCACACCGCGGTCGCGGTGAACGCGGCGATGATCACTGGAACGAGCGAGCCGGGGCGCTCCTCGCCCCACTGCTGCACGCCGCGGCGTTGAGCGGCGAGTCACTCGGTCAACTCGCCTCACGCGTCGACCAACGTCGAGCGCACGACGCGCACGAACTGCTGCGCGAACACTACGGCGACGGGCATCCGTCGGCGTCGCTGCTCGCGGGTGTGCTCGCAACGGACGAGCGTGAGCGCTCGGGGATTTGGTCGACGACCTCGGGTCTGCTCGCCGGAGTGCGCACCGACGCCGCACGTGATGCGGCGCGCGCGGCGCCTCTCGACGTCGGAGAGTTCCTGCGCGGACCGCACCAGCTTCACGTCGTCGCGCCCAGCCGGCATCAGGCCCTCAGCGTGCCCCTCGTGGTCGGTCTGGTCGAGCACGTGATCCACGCCACCTACGATCGCCACGCTGAGGGTGCTCGACTTCTGCTCGCCCTGGACGAGGTGGCCAACGTCGCTCCTCTGCCGCGACTCGCCCACGTCGTGTCCGAGGGAGGCGGTCAAGGAGTGGTGACCATGGCCTGCCTCCAGGACCTCAGCCAGGCCCGCGCCCGTTGGGGCAGCGCCGCCGACGGATTCGTCTCCCTCTTCGCCACGACCGTGGTTCTTCCAGGGGTGGCCGACCGGGCGACGCTGGAACTCCTCCACCACCTGGCCGGACGCCACATGACGCCCGCCGTGTCCCACCAGCGGCGCACCTGGGGACGGCCCGGGGGCACGACCACCTCCTGGGTCGAGCGCGACCGCGCGAGCGTGGCGAACCTGGCGCGTGGGCGCACCGGCTACGCCCTCGGCCTCGCCGCCGACAAGTCGATGAGCTGGATCGAGTTGACGCCGGCGCACCGCGACGCGCGATTTGCCCGCTACCTCGAGCGCCGCGAGCCCACGCGCGAGGCGCCCTCTCGCTCGCGCTGACGCGCGGGGTCTCGGGCTCGGTCGATCGCGAGCGTGCGGGAGATCGAGTTCTCCAGACCTCGTGCCTGGGCCACCGTGATGGACGCCTCGCGCACGCCGCGCTCGTCGGCCAGCGCGGGCACGAGCAGGTCGAGGCCCCCGTCGATGCGCGCCGCGCTCTCGCCGAAGGTCGAGGCGTGGGCCCACGCAGTGATCACGTCGCGACGCGCCACCGTGAGCGCCCCCTCGAAGCTCGCCGCGTAGACGTGTGAATCAAAGGCGTGACGCGGTGCGTCGGGGGCGGCCTCGCGTTGATAGCGCGCCAGGTCGCGGCGCCAGGTCGCGCGCGCCTCCTCGCGCGACCAGGAGAGCTTGTCGCCGCGACCGTCGTGGTGACCTCCCCACAGCACCCGATAGCCCTCGTCGACGCCCACGACGTGGTCATGACCTTGGAAGGACCGCCAGGCGCGCCACACGGTGCGGGCGTTCACGTGCTGGCGCAGCGTGGCGAGATAGAGCGCGTCCGCCGCCGTCGCGTGCGCGACGAGGCTCCGTCGATCGAGCACCGTGTCTTCGCCCGCCGGGCGGGCCCCGACGACGACGTGATCGTGCAGGTGGGGCTCGCCGTGACGGTTGACCCCGTGGGTGTAGGCCACCACCTTCTCCCAACGCGCGGCAACGTCGTAGCGCTCGCCGGCCACCTGGGTGCGCACGATCAGCCCTCGCTCCTCCAGATAGCCCATGGCGGCGGCCACCGCGTGGCGATGCGCGGCCACCAGCGCAGCACCGGAGGACTCGTCGAGCGCCAAGAGGACCGAAACCGGACGCGGCGCCGCGACGACGACGTCGTAGCCCACCACGCTCGCCCGCTCGCTCGAGGTCAAGACAGCGCCGACGCAGGTCGGATCCGTGGTGTCGCCCGCGCCCCGCAGCCACCAGCCCGGCCCGTGCGGGCGCAGTCCGTCGAGCTCGAGCGCCGGGTCGTCAGTGAAGTAGCGCACGTCGAGTGATCGGCGCGTGAAGATGCGAAGCACGTGGCCCCCTTGGGCCACAACGGTCTCTAGAGGCGCTCAGCGATGCGCGCGGCCAGAGCCCTCCCCGCCTTGGCGAAGGCCGGGGTCGCGACCACGGCGCCCGGTCCCGCGCGCAGCAGGAGGTGGTCAAGGAATGCCTGGTCGTTGGTGCGAAACGCCACGGCCATGCGGCCGTCATCAAGGGCGCGCCACTGGGCGTTGGGTAGCGGCTCGAACAGCCAGCGTAGTCCTGGCTCGATCACGACGACGACCTCGTCGCCGACCTCACCGACCTGGGTGAGCCAGTTGGCGACCGCGTCGGCGGGACGCGTCGCGTGAGCGGGTGACTTGGCGAGGATCGCGCCGATCCGGTCCACGCGAAACGTGCGCCAGCCCTCGCGGGTGGAGCAATAGGCGCGCACGTAGGCGTGGCCGTTGAGGATCTTGAGATCGCGAGGTTCGATGACTCGCGTGTCAGCGTGCTCGGCCTCCGAGGGCGTGTAGTCGATCTTGATCTGCTCATGGTTCTCGATCGCCGCGCGCAGGTCGTCGAGCAGGGACTCGTCCGCGGTCTCGACCTGGACGAAGCCGTCGATCGCCGCCTCAATCTTGCGAATCGCCGAGTCGATGGCCGGATCCTCGTAGACGCGGGCCGCTTCGCGCAGGGCGATGTTCAGTTCGAAGAGATCGCGCCAGAACAGCGGCGCGGGCTCGTGGTTCCCGTCGCGACCGAACGTCTCGACCAGGTAGAGGGAATCGTCGTTCGCCTCGTCGTCCCAGTCGTCGCACTCCTTCACCACGTGCGCCGGGAATCCGTAGGCACCGGCCATGGGTTCGAAGGTGACCAGTCGATCCATGATGCGCCGCACCATCGACGGTGCGAGGGAGAAGCGATGGGCCAGATCGCTGATGCGCAGGCCCCCGTCGGCCAGGTAGACCGCGTGCAGCAGCTGGAGCGTCTGGCCGAGCGAGTCGTTGGTCGCGCTCGGGGCGAACGAGACGCCACCGAGATCGGGCACATCGCCGCGATTGACGTGGCGCAGCCAGTCGGCCAGTTCGCGTCGCAATGACTTGGGAGAACGAAGCCGCACCCGGTCGGCGGCGTCGAGCAGAAAGCGCATCGCGTCGCGCGGACTGTCGAAGGCGAGGCTCACGTCGACCGAGCCGTCGTCGAGGAACTCGCGCGACGCCGCGGAGAACTGGCGCGACAGGAGTTCGGCGTAGTTCTCGCTGGTGTTGACGACGACATCGATGGGCTCGAGGACCTTCGCGTACTCGGGTCGCCAGGCGCGGGCGAGTTCGCGCGACCCCTCGTTGACCTCGAAGCTCGTCTCGAGCACGACCGGCATGCTGGTCATGCGCGTGAACCGGTAGCCCTTGATCTCCTCGGTGCCGTGGACGCGGCCCACGAGGTAGGCGGCGCCCTCGAAGACGCCGATCGCCAGGGGCTCGACGACGCGTGTCTTCTCGCTCGTGCTGCGATAGTCAAAGCGCAGCACCCGGCGCAGATTCAGCGCTCTCAGCACCGGTGTGTAGTAGTTCGTGAACTCCAGTCCCCCGTCACTCGCCGGCCCCTCGTTGAAGAGACTGAAGGCGCCGGCGGCCCCGAATCCGCAAAAGCGCAGCGCGAGGCTCACGACGCGCCCCTCGTCCTCGGTGAAGTCGATGCGCGGGGCCGTCGCACTGTCGGGATCGATCCAGTAGCCCACCCCGCCCCCGTCCATTTCGACGGTGTCGATCTGAAAACCGAGTTCGCGGATCTTGGCCTTGTCGCGCTCGAACTTCTGGCGCACCGCGCTGTCGTTGCCCTGATAGGCGGGCACCTTGCGAACGACCTTGTCCGACGCGTCATCGACCATCAGCTCACGTACGATCGCCTCTTGGCTGAGCGGGCTCTGGCGCGTCGCGCTCTGTAAGAGAAGCACCAGGGCGACGAGGCGTTCGCGGCTCTCCTCGGCGGCGCGCGACGTCGCCACTATCGCCACTCCCCGGGCGTGCGCGTCACGATCCGGCCTCGGCGTCGTCTGCGTCGTCGCGGCGCCAGGACCCGGACCGGCCACCCGACTTCTCCCACAGCGCGATGTTCTCGATCGTCATCGTTCGGTCGGCCGACTTGCACATGTCGTAGATCGTGAGGGCCGCGACGCTCACCGCCGCCAGGGCCTCCATCTCCACGCCGGTGCGATCCACGGTGTCCACGCTCGCCTCGATCTCGATGTAGGCGTCGGCGATCAGGAAGTTCACGTAGACGTTGCCCACCATGACGGCGTGGGCCATGGGCAACAGCATCGACGCCTGCTTGGCCGCCTGGATCCCGGCCACGCGCGCGGTCGCCAGGACGTCACCCTTGTTGATGGTGTTCGCCGCCACCGCGGCCGTCGTCGCGGCCAGCATGTACACGCGCCCACGGGCGAGCGCGCGACGCGCGCTGACCTCCGAAGAACTCAGGTCCCGGGGGAAGGCGCCCTCGCGGGGCGAACGACGTAGTTGGTGGAAATCGTCCACCGGGCCATGCTACAGAATCGACCCGCGGGGCCTCCTTGAACTGGCGCGCGCGACGGGACGGTACACTGCCCACGTAGCAGTCTCGTTTGGGAGAAGTGATGCCAACCTACGAATATGAGTGCCAGGCCTGCCACGAGCGCGTCGAGGCCGTTCAGCGGTTCTCCGACCCCGCACTCACGACCTGCGAGGCCTGCGGGGGAGAACTGAAGAAGGTCTTCTCCGCGGTCGGCATCGTCTTCAAGGGCAGTGGTTTCTACAAGAACGACAGCCGCGGCACGTCGACCAGCGCGACCCCCGCAACGGCGACGCCGGCGAGCGCCGACTAGGAGCCCGAGACCGCGAGGTCGCCAATCGCGAGAGTCTGACCCGCGGCGACGCCCGGCAGCCAGGTCGTGTCCGCGCCCACGTGGGTGACGTCAAGGAGCATGCGCTGCAGCGTGGAGGCCACCGTCACCTCGCGCACCGGTTCGGCGAGGTGCCCGTCGCGAATGACCAGACCGGTCACGCCAACAGAGAAGTCGCCGGAGATCGGATTGACCCCCGAGTGCACTCCGGTGAGTGAGTCAACGTAGAGGCCATCGCCGACCGCCGCGAAGATCTCGTCCTGGCCGAGGGTTCCCGGTGACAGGATCAGGGCACGAGGACCGGCCGACGGTGAGCCCGCGATGCCCCCGCGCAGCGCGCTGCCGGTCGAGGTCGTCCCCGCACGACGGGCCGAGACCGTGTCGTAGACGAACGCCCGAAGCTCTCCCCCCTCGATGAGCACGTTGCGCCGACAGGCGAGGCCCTCGCCGTCGTAGTTGCTCGCCGCGAAGTGGCGCGGGTCGGTCGGGTCGTCGATCACGGTGACGGTGCTGGCCGCGACCACTTCGCCCAGGCGCCCGGCGAAGAACGAGCGACCTCGCACCACGGCCTCGCCGCTCAGGGCGCCGCCGAGGATCGCCAGCACCGTCGCCGCCGTGCGCGCATCGAAGACGACGGTCGTGCGTCGCGTGCTCGGTCGCGTGGCGCCGAGCATGCGCGTCGAACGGTTGATCGCGTCGGCGGCCGCGGCGGCGAGATCCACGTCCGACGGGCGGCGTGCCGCGGAGAGTCCGTAGCCGGTCTGGTCGCTCCTCCCGTCGCTCGCGATCGCCTCGACGGAAAGGTAGGCGCCCGAGCGCGCGTAGTTCGCGGCGATTCCCACGGTCGAGGCCATGGCCCCTTCGATGACGTAGTCACTGTAGGCCGCGCTCTCGACCTGACGAATTCGCGGGTCGCCCGCGCGCACGCGTCGCTCGAGCTCGATGGCCATCGCGATCTTGTCCTCGAGGGGCGTGACGAGTCGGTGCTCGCCACGCAGGCTGAGGCCCGCCGCCTCGACGCCGTCGGGACGGGCGAAGGCGAGGAACTCGTCCTCGGTCGCGAAGCGCACGTTGTCGCGCGCCTGGGCGAGGGCGTCGACGACGGCCTCCTCGTCGAGCGAGCCGGCCCAGGCCGTGCCCACCCGGGCGCCGTTGGCGCCGTTCACCAGGATGCGAACGCCCACGCCGGCCGAGGCCGCCGTCGTCAGATTCTCGACCTCGCCCTCGTAGACCTCGACGTCGGTGTCGACGCCGCGCGAAAGGTAGACCTCGATCTCCTCGTCGCCGCGCGCGCCCTCGAGGAGGCGGCGAGCCGTGTCCATCAGCTCGCTCACGCCGCCGTCCCCCCGATGGTGACGCTGCTGAGGCGCATGGTGGCCTGACCCGTGCCCACCGGCACCGACTGGCCGTTCTTGCCGCACGTCCCGGGCGTCATCGAGAAGTCCGAGGCCACCGCGTCGACGCGCGCAAGGGTCTCGGGACCGTTGCCGATGAGATTGCAGTCGCGCAGCGGCGCCGTGATGACGCCGTTCTCGATGAGGTAGGCCTCGGTCATGCCGAAGACGAAGTCGCCCGTCGCGGTGTTGACCTGACCGCCGCCGAGCTGGGCCACGTAGACCCCGTACGGCGTCTGGGCGATGATCTCGTCGGCGTCGTCAGCGCCGGGCATCAGGTACGTGTTGGTCATTCGCACCATCGGCAGGTGCTGGTAGCTCTGGCGGCGTCCGTTGCCCGAGGACGTGCGGCCCTCGCGACGCGCCCGCAAGAGGTCCCACATGTAGTCCGTCAGCACGCCGTTCTCGATGAGCACGTTGCGCGTTCCCGCGTAGCCCTCGTCGTCGATGGCGAGGTAGCCCCATTCGCCGGCGACGGTTCCGTCGTCGACCAGGGTGACGAGCGGACTGGCCACCTGCTCGCCCACCCGTCCGGCGTAGACCGAGGCCCGCTTGACAACGGCGTCGGCCTCGAGCCCGTGCCCGCACGCCTCGTGAAAGAGGATCCCCCCGGATCCGCCCGCGAGCACGACGGGCAGGTCCCCCGACGGAGCCGGACGGGCGTTGAGCTTGGTGAGCGCCTGTCGCGCAGCGCTGCGCGCGGCGTCGGCGACCACGTCCTCGGTGAGGGCCTCGTATCCGCGGGTCGAGGCGAAGGGTTTGTAGCCGGTCTGCATGCCGGTGTCGCCCTGGGCGACGCAGGAGACCACGAAGCGGGTGCGTACCTGGTGATCGGCGGCGAAGACGCCGTCGGAGTTGGCCACGAGAAAGCGCCGCGAGGAGTCACCGAGGCCCACCTGGACCTGGGTGATCTGGCTGCCCTCGCTGCGCGCCAGGTCGTTCGCCGTGCGCAGCCACTCGACCTTGGTGGCCTTGTCGACCTCGCTCGGCAGGATCTCGGCGAGGCGGGCGTGCTCGGCCACGGTTCCCAGCGCGACCCGCTGCACCCCGCCGCCGCCGCGCCGGGCGATGGTCGCCGCCGCCGTCGCCGCCGCCATCAGGCCGGCTTCGGACAGGTCGGCGGTGTGGGCGAACCCGGTCGTCTCACCGGCCACCACCCGAATGCCCGCGCCGCGATCGCGGCCGTTGCTCAGTTCCTCGACGCGACCCTGGTCCAGGGAGGCCGAGGACGTCGCGCGGTCCTCGACGAAGACCTCGGCGAAGTCGCCATAGCCGCGCGCGACGCCGAGCACGCGTTCGATCACGTCGGTCTCAACCAGGGGGTTCGCCATGGTCGAGAGCGTATCGGGCCTTTCGGCCCGGCCATCGTTCTCTAGAAGCCGACCGGTAGGATCAAGGGGTGATTCTGGAGTCGATTGACACGCCCGCCGACCTCAAGGGCCTGTCCTATCGCCAGCTCAACACCCTGAGCCGAGAGATCCGCGACTTCATCATCGCGAGCGTTACCAAGACCGGCGGTCACCTCGGTTCGAACCTGGGAGTCGTGGAGCTCACGGTCGCCCTTCATCGCGTCTTCGACTCGCCGCGCGACGTCCTGCTCTTTGACACCGGGCATCAGGCCTACGTTCACAAGCTCCTGACTGGCCGACGCTACGGGTTCAAGAACTTGCGTCGCCGTGGCGGGCTCTCCGGATACCCCAACCGCGCCGAGAGCGAGCACGACTGGATCGAGTCCTCGCACGCGTCGACCGCGCTGTCCTACGCGCACGGTATCTCCGTCGCCCTCGAACAGCGCCACGAGCTGATCGGCCACGGTGGGACGCGACACGTCGTCGCGGTGGTGGGCGACGGCTCGCTCACCGGCGGCATGGCCTACGAGGCGCTCAACAACCTCGGGCACTCGAACCAGCGCGTCGTGATCGTCTTGAACGACAACGGCCGCAGCTACGCCCCGACCATCTCGAAGCTCTCCGAGAGTCTGACCGCCCTGCGCCTTAACAAGACCTACGTGTCGTTGCGCGATCGCATCCGGCGACTGGTCCCCCACCTACCGCGCGTGGGCAAGGCCGCGTACATGGGCGTGGACGTGATGACCTCGATGGTGCGCGAGATGGTGACGCCGCACACGTTCTTCGAGAACCTCGGGGTTCGCTACGTCGGGCCCATCGACGGACACAACATCGAGGCCCTGGAGACGGCGCTGACCAGCGCCGCGCGCTGGGACGGTCCCATCCTCGTGCACGTGCTGACCGAGAAGGGGCGCGGCTACGACCCGGCGACGAGCGACGACCTGCGCATGCACGACTACAAGCTGCCGCCGATGCTCAACGACGAGGAGGTGCCGCCCCAGTCCTTCACGGAGGCCTTCGGCGAGGCGCTGGTGGCGCTCGCTGACCTCGACGAGCGGGTGGTGGCGATCACCGCGGCGATGGCCGGACCGACGGGCCTGCTGCGCTTCCAGGAGCTCTTCCCCCAGCGCTTCTTCGACGTGGGCATCGCCGAACAGCACGCGGTGACCGCGGCGGCCGGCATGGCGATGGGCGGGCTGCGACCGGTGGTCGCGGTCTACTCGACCTTCTTCTCGCGCGCCTTTGACCAGGCGCACCTGGACGTGGGCCTGTTGAACCTGCCCGTGGTCTTCGTCTTCGATCGCGCCGGCATCACCGGCGACGACGGTCCGAGCCACCACGGCCTCTTGGACATCGCGCTGTGCTTGGCCATTCCGAACATGACGATCTTCGCGCCCTCGTGCGTCGAGGAGATCCCCGGGATGCTCGCCACCGCCCTCTCGCTGGCTACACCCAGCGCGCTCCGCTTTCCCAAGACACTTCCCCAGCCCCTCGACGGCCAGGTGGGCTCGGGACTTGAAGCGCGCGAGGTCTCACGCGGCGACGGCTCGCTGTGCGTGCTGGCGGTGGGCAAGATGGCCGCGTCGGCGCACCGGGCGCTCCAACTGATGGGTGAGGACGCGTCGCGCATCACGCTCTACGACGTGCGGGTGCTGCCGCCTGATCCCTCGATGATCGACGACGCGCTCAACCACGAGCGCATCGTCACCGTCGAGGACGGCACCCGCCACGGCGGAGCGGGCACGCTGATGGTCGCCGCGGTGCGAAACCGCGCCCAGGAGCGGGGCCTGTCCTTTCCCCCGACTCGCATCCTCGGGGTGCCGCGCGCCTACCTCGAGCACCACCGGCCCGACGAGCTGTTGGCCGAATTGGGGCTCGATCCCGCGGGGTTGGCCAACGCCTTCGCCCGGATGCTGGCCGACCAACCCGAATTCCCCCACCCGCTCCCCGAGGCCCCGCACTCGCGCTATCTCTAGGGCGACACCGATACGCTGACGCCATGGACTTTCCCGTGGCCAAATCGAACGATGAGTGGCGCAGCCAGCTTCCCCTCGAGCGCTACCAGGTGCTGCGCGAAGCGGCGA
>DATIVP010000037.1:0-5803 GCA_035465755.1 Acidimicrobiales bacterium
GTCGAGACCGGCGTCGTCGAGGTTCAACTCCAGGGAGCGTGCTCGAGCTGCGCTATCTCCTCATCCACCCTCCAAGGGGGCGTGACGCGGATCCTGACCGACCGACTGCACTGGGTCACCGAGGTCATCGGGGGAGTGGACGAGAGCATGGATCCCGAAGACTCAATGATTCTGGGAACCGGCGGTTACGTGCCCCGCTATTCGTCCCTCTAGAAGCAGGCGGCGAGGCCGGCGCGACGCCACGGTGCCTGACACATCCTCGCTGCACGGCCTAGCCTTAGCCGATGGCTGCACGCCACGTTGGGCACTATCAGCGCTCGAGACGCCTCATCGGGATCGTGGTCGCGCTCGCCCTCCTCGCCGCGGCGGGTATCGCGGCGTACCGACTTCGTCCGGTGAGCGCCACGTCCATGCCGTTGTCGGGAGTGGCGATGGTGACCGGCTACGGCGTCGTCAGCTCTGGCGGCCAGTCCCGTGAACCGACGACAGTGGTGCTAACCAGCGTCCAAGCCCGATCCGTGGCGCGCGCCATCTCCGAACTGCCGTCCCTCGGACACGGGGCGACGTTCTTCTGCCACGCGCAGACCACCGACTTTCTGGTGCGCGTCATGCGCGCGAGGGGCGAACGACCATATTGGACGGCCCGCGACCTGCTGTGCCCGTCGCCGGGCTACCTATTGATCAACGGGCGCGGCGCCACGCAGTCGCTCGGGAGCGTGTGCGCGCTGCGTCAGCTCGTGGTGTCGATGCTGCCACGGGGCACGGCGCTCGGCACCCGCAGCGCCCTACGACTCTGCCCGGCCAGCGCGCGCTGATCGCGACCGGTGCGGTGAGAGAGACGGCGGGACTGATTACTATTCGTGGTTTGACCCTCGACGAGTGAGGTAGACGCGATGCAAGAGGGTTCGTCACGGGCCGAGAGGACGCCGTCTCGAACAGCGCGCGTCGCCGGCGCCGTCATCGTGGTGGTGATTGTTGTCGCTGTGGTCGCGGTCGCGTTGTTTCGCGGTCGCGGCGCGACCGATCCGTGGGTGGCGGGCTTTGAGGCGGTCGACACCGGAGTCGTGGCGGCCGACGCTGGCCTGGTCAACCACGACCTGGGCCAAGCGCCGTCGTCGGTCGTGACCTCGCTGCGATTTGACTGCGAGATCGGACGACGTGACGCGGCTCGGCTCCTCAGTCACCGGCTGCCAGCGAATGCGGCGCTGCGGCGGGTCTACGAGACGGTCCTCCAGGAGAACTGGCGCATGTACGCGGGCTGCACGAGTGCGCTCGCGAGCAACGCGGACGTGGGCACCATCACGACGCGGCTGGAGAGCGATCTGAGGCTGCTTCGACGCGACGAGGCGAGGGTGAACGCGGTGGCTCGCACTGTCGCCTACGCCCCGGTCTTTTCGAGTCTGGGGTGAGAGATGAGCGGAGACGACGTCATGCCGGTCACCGCCGGTGAGAGGGTCTGGCGTTCGACTCGGGCGGATCTGACGGTGCTGCTCGGCTTGATCCGCGAGTTCAATGTCGTGGACCATCACGACCACGACGACGAACGCGTGCGTGAATCTCTGTTTCCCCTCCTCGTGAGCGACGAATACGGTCAGGTGTGGCAGATCGCGACGCCCGAAGGTGCTCGGGGATACTGCGTGATCGCCTGGGGCTACTCGCTCGAGTCTGGTGGCCGAGAGTGCATCGTCGACGAGATCTTCGTGACCGATCGCGGCCACGGCCTCGGGGCCGAGTTGCTCGAGGAGGCCCTGCGCGGCGCGCGCGACGCGGGCGTCAAGGTGGTGTTCCTCGAAACCGAGGCCCACAACGAGCGAGTGCGGTCGTTCTACCAGCGCCACGGGTTCGCCACGGAGGACTCCATCTGGATGCGCCGGGTGCTCTAGTCGGCGGATGGCGGCCGGGTCCTCGTCGGTGGTGATGGCGAGCGACACGACAGCCTCCGTCGTCGCTATTGTTTAGTTAGGTGAACTAATGGACCAGGCAGCGACGGACTCTCAGACGGCGGCTCGACTTCGTCGAGCAGTGACACGGTTGAACCGGCGCCTTCGTGCGTCCTCCCTCGGGGGAGTGACGCCCGCCCAGGCGTCACTGCTCGCGCTCGTCGACTCCCTCGGCCACCCGTCGCTGGGCGAGCTCGCGGCCGCCGAGCAGATCCAGCCGCCGTCGGTGACGCGCCTCATTCGCGCGATGGAGGCCCAGGACCTCGTGGTGTGCGAGACCGATGCGGAGGACCGACGGTGCACGAGGGTACGCCTGACGGCGCGCGGCAAGCGAGAGATCACCGACATTCGCCAGCGCAAGACGGCCTTCCTCGAGCGGCGGCTGCAGTCCCTCTCACCCGCCGACCGTGCTCGCGCGGCCGAGATGGCGAGCTTCCTCGAGCAGCTCTTGGCGGACGGATGAACGCGGCCCAGAACTTCAAGACCAAGACCTTCGCCGCACTGAGCGTTCGCAACTTCCGCTTCTACGTCTTTGGCCAGCTCGTCTCGGTGTCGGGCACGTGGATGCAGTCAGTCGCCCAGGGCTGGCTGATCCTGCAGATCTCGGGCTCCTCGGTGGACCTCGGCGTCGCGGTGGCCCTGCAGTACGTGCCCATGCTCCTCGCCGGCTCCTACGGCGGTGTGATCGCCGACCGCCACGACAAGCGCTACATCCTCTACGGCACCCAGGGCGGAGCCGGGCTGTTGGCCCTCGCGCTCGGTGTGATGGTGACGACCCATCACGTCAGCATCGGCGCGGTCTACGTGCTGGCCGCACTGCTCGGCGTCGTGAACCTCTTCGACGTGCCGGCGCGTCAGGCCTTCGTCCAGCAGATGGTCGGCCGCGACCTCATCGCCAACGCCGTCAGCCTCAACAGCGTCCTGATGAACGCGGGACGCCTCATCGGCCCGGGCATCGCGACCGCCTTCATCGCGGCGTTCGGCACCGCGGTGTGCTTCTACGCCAACGCCGTGAGCTATGTCGCGGTGCTGGTCGCGCTGTCGCTGATGCGCAGCCACGAGTTCTTGCCCATGAAGACGGTCACGCGCGAAAAGGGCCAACTGCGTCTGGGCATCGCCTACGTGCGGGCCAATCCCGAACTGCGCCGCGCGGTGCTCGCGGTCGCCGCGGTGGGCACGTTCGCCTTCAACTTCACGGTCACGCTGCCGCTGCTCGCTCACGACACCTTCCACCAGCGCACCGCGGTTGACTACGGGCTGATGATGGGTGCGATGGGCCTCGGCGCGATCATCGGCGGTCTCGCCATTGCCTACCGGTCGCGCCCGACCCACGGTCTACTCGCGTTTCTCGCGTTGGGCTTCGGCGCGTCGCTCACGCTGGTGGCGCTGATGCCGTCGGCCCACTTGGCTGAGATACTCATGATTCCCACGGGTGCGTTCTCAGTCGCCTTCGTCTCCACGGCCAACGCCACGCTCCAGCTCAACTCCACGAGCGCGATGCGCGGACGGGTCATGAGTCTCTACGGCATCGCCTTCTTTGGCACCACGCCCATCGGCGCGCCACTGATTGGTGTGATCATCAAGATGAGCGACCCACGAACTGGCCTGCTCGTCGGCTCGGTTCTCACCTTGGCGGTCGGCGCGTGGCTCGCGGGCACGTACCCGCGCACCCCGGCCAGGGCCCTCGAGCCCGCGCTCTAAGCGTTCTGGGGCTTGGGCTCCTTGGGTAGGCCGAGGGCCCGCTCGCCGATGATGTTGCGCTGGATCTCGGCCGTGCCGCCCCAGATGGTCTCGGAGCGAGAGAAGAAGAATGACGCCTGCAGGTCCGAGACGGGGTAGTCGGCGCGTCCGCGCCGGCCCGGTCCCGCGAGAGGGTCGGGGCCCTGGCCGGTGAGGATCTGGGACTCCATGCCCATCACGTCAAGACCGAGCTCCATCATCTCGCGGTGCATCTCGGACCAGAACATCTTGTTGCACGCGCCGAGCAGGGCGGCGTTGTACGTGCCGTTGAGAGAGTCGGTGAGCGTGCGATAGCCGTTGATCTCCATGATCTTGACCTTCTGCCAGGAGCGCACGAGGGCGTCGCGCACCAGGCGGTCGCCGGTGCGATCGTGGGAGCGTGCCTCGTTGAGGATGGCGTCCCACTCCTTGAGAAAGCGCCGGTATCCGGTGGTCGAGGACGATCCGCGTTCGAAGCCCAACGTCGTCATGGCGACCTTCCAGCCGTTGTTGACGCCGCCGATGACGTTGCCCTTGGGACAGCGGGCGTTGGTGAAGAAGACCTCGTTGAACTCGGCCGAGCCGTCGACCTGGGTGATGGGACGGATCTCCACGCCCTCTTGGTGCATGGGCACGAGCAGGTAGCTGATCCCCGCGTGCGCCGGCGCCGCCGGATCGGTGCGAGCGAGCAAGAAGACGAAGTCCGCGTACTGGGCCTGGGTTGTCCAGACCTTCTGGCCGTTGATGATCCACTCGTCGCCGTCGAGTACGGCGCTCGTCTTGAGACTGGCCAGGTCCGAGCCCGAGTTGGGTTCGGAGAATCCCTGGCACCAGGTGATGCGGCCCTCGAGGATGCCGGGGATGAACTCCTTCTTCTGCTCCTCGGTGCCCCACTGCAAGATGGTCGGTCCGACCAGCGTGTCGCCGAAGAAGTCGGCGCGCATGGGCGCGCCGGCCTTGGCGAACTCTTCGTTGAGGACCACCTGCTGGAGCAGCGAGAGCCCCTTGCCGCCGTACTCGACCGGCCAGCCGGCGCAGATCCAGCCGCCGGCGAAGAGCGTCTCGTTCCAGGTCTTGTTGAAGTGCTGGCGCTCGGCTTCGGTCTGGGAGAAGCCCGGTTCGAACCAGCCCGCGGGCAGGTTGGCCTCGAGCCAGGCGCGGATCTCCAGGCGGAACGATTCGGCGTCGTCGGGGTATGTCAGGTCCATGGGTCCGAGCGTAGTCACGTTGCGCGAGCGCCCCCGGAGCATTTGTGCGGGGGGGTGAAGTACGAAAGAATGAAGAACTTCGACTGGAGAGTTGGCCCGTGCCCCGATCGCTGCGTCAGACCATCGCCGAGACCCGCGAGTCGTGGGCGCGCTCGCGCGCGATCCACCTGCCCGAGCGCGTCGCGCCGGCCCCGCCGGCCCCCGGCAAGTCCCGGGTGGCCTTTCTGGTCTATCGGGGCAACCCGCGCTGCGGCGGCCAGGGCGTCTACACCCGTCACCTCACGCGCGAACTCGTCGCCCTGGGTCATAGCGTCGAGGTCTTTGCGGGCCCGCCGTGGCCCGAGCTCGACGAGGGCGTGGGGTTCACCCCGGTTCGCGCCCTCGACCTCTACCGCGATCCCGATCCCTTTCGGATCCCGGCGCGGCGCGAGTTCACCAGTCGCGAGGACGTCGCGGAGTTCCTCATCATGCTCGGCGCCGGCTTCGGCGAGCCCTACGCATTCAGTCGGCGCGTGCACAAGATGCTGCGCTCACGTCGCAGCGACTTCGACATCGTGCACGACAACCAGTGCATGGGACCGGGAATCGCGGCCCTCGCGCGCGAGGGCTGGCCGCTGCTCGAGACACTGCACCATCCGATCACGGTGGACCGCTCGATCGCCCTTGATCACACCACGGGCGCGTGGAAGCGCTTCACTACGCGGCGCTGGTTCGGCTTTCTACGCATGCAGGTGCGCGTGTTGCGCAACCTGCCCGCGGTGCTCACGGTCTCGCACAACTCCAAGATCGACATCAACGCCCAAATGGGTGTGCCCCTCGAACGGCTCACGGTGGTGCCGGTGGGCGTGGACCACGAGGTGTTTCGGCCTTACCCTGACGTCGTCAAGAGGACCGGGCGCTTGATGGTCACTTCGAGCAGCGACGTGCCGATGAAGG
>DATIVP010000038.1:0-2015 GCA_035465755.1 Acidimicrobiales bacterium
TGACCGGGACAGAGGTCTTCTCGCCGTTCATCGTGCCCTACAACGTCGGGGCGATCCTGTGCGTCTACCTGTTGGGCGTCTATCTCGTCTCGCCCCGGCGCGGACTCTTCACGCGCGCGGCCGTCCAGTCGGGATCGGACAACTCCTATGGCGTCTACCTCTCCCAGATGATCTGGATCCCGCTGCTGGTTCGCGTGCGCGCCCACTTTGGCATTCACCTCCCGTGGGAGGTGGCGGCCCCGCTGGCCCTGGCGATCGTCTACAGCCTGGGCTTCGTCTTCACGGCGATCATGGCCCGCACGCCCCTCGCGCGCGCCGTCACGGGACGCGGGCGCGTCACGTGGGCGTCGTTGCGGCCCCACCGGGTGCGCTCGTCGAGCTGGCACGAGGACCGCGGCGACGGCCCCCTTGAGGTGACCGCCAACTAGTGCGTCGTCATCGACAGCGCCCAGACCTCGGCGTTGTCGACGCGATTCCATTTGCTGCCCACCATGGCGGGCTCTTGCGCGGCGCGCAGGGTTCGAATCACGCCCCCGTGCGTGACGACGATGAGGGTCTCGCCCGCGTGCTCACGGGCCAGGTGCTCGAGGGTGCGCGTGACTCGCTCCTTGACCATCGCGATCGATTCCCCGCCGGGCGCGGCGGCGTCGACGTCGACGATGACGCCGTGCGAGAAGCCCGCGGCGTCGGGGGAGAGTTCGTCGAGGGAGCGCCCCTCGAGCTCGCCGTAGGAGCGCTCGCGCAGGTCAGCGTCGAGGCTGATCGACAGCCCCAGGCGCTCGGCGATGATCGTGGCCGTTTCGCGCGCGCGGGTCAGATCGCTCGAGACGATGCGCCGCGCGCCGCGTTCGGCGAGCTGCTCGGCCGCGGCACGGACCTGCTCGATGCCGCGTTCAGTCAGACCGGCGTCGTCGCTGTGGCCCTGGATGCGACGCTCGGCGTTCCAGGTGGTCTCGCCGTGGCGCACGAGGAGGAACGTCGTTGTCACCATCTGGCAAGGTTAACGGCGACTAGTTGGGCCAGGTGGGGCTGAGGGCGGCGACGATGGCCCCGGCAATGATGCGATAGCCGCGATCGTCGGGGTGAAAGTTCGGCGCGTGGCCCGAGCCGCACATGTAGGTCAACGCACAGACGTGGAGAGCGTCGCCGGGAACCCGGGTGTGGTGGGCGAGATAGACCGGGTCACTGTCGGCCAGGTGGAACGCCGCAGCCGCGTGGGCGATGGCGACGTGGTACGTGTTGTACACATCGGCCAGGGTCCGATTCAGGGTCGAGATCTTGGACACGGAGGACGTGGCGCGAACGCGCCCGCTGCGCCCGCTAACGGCCGAGGCCAGGTAGGGGTTGAAGTGGTCGATTCCCACGAAGGTGACCTGGGGACCCGCCGCCGCCTCGAGGGCCGTCAGGATCGTCGACATGTCGAGGCGCATCTGGGGCAGGAGTCGAGCGATGCAGATCGGGTCAGCGGTGCCGCTCGCGAAACACGGCAGGAGATTGTTGAATCCGAGGTCGATTGTCACCAGTCCGGGGTCGTTGCGGTGACTGGCGAGAAAGGAGATGGCCGTGGAGAGCTGGGTGGTCGTTCCGCTGTAGCAGCGATCCCCGCCGTTGATCATCGTGTACGTGGTTTCGCCGCCGCAGCCGATCTGGGTCATGGCGAGGTTGACCCCGCGAGCGGCCATCAGACTCACGAGGTCGTTGGCGTAGCCACGGGTCGTGCGCATCGTGTGCTGTCCGCCGGGTGCGAGTTGGATGCCGAGGGAGTCCGACGCCCCAATGACCAGGTAAAAGGGTGTCGCGGTGTCCGCGCCGGCGGCGCCGGCGGCGAGCGGCAGGCCCGAACTGGCCAGGAGGAGGGCGCCGGCGCCGGTCAGCAGTCGTCGTACGAGTCGAGTTCGGTTCATGTCATCCTTGGGCGAAAGTCGTCGGCACGGCAGAGTAGCCGAGCCACATTATGGTTCTTCTAAGAAATGTTGAAGACTAGAGAAAATTACCGAGGGTCTCGGATTTTCCCC
>DATIVP010000039.1:0-1539 GCA_035465755.1 Acidimicrobiales bacterium
CCGGTCACGGTCAACAGCTTCGTGTTCCTCGCGCGCTGGCACTACTTCGACGGCATCGTCTTTCACCGCGTCATCCCGGGCTTCGTCCTCCAGGGCGGCGACCCGACCGGCACCGGCACCGGCGGCCCGGGCTATCGCTTCAACGACGAGCTGCCCAAGCCCGGCCGCTACGAGCTGGGCTCACTGGCGATGGCCAACGCCGGACCGAACACCAACGGCTCGCAGTTCTTCGTCATCTCCGGGCCCGACGGCGTGCGGCTGCCCCCGCTCTACTCGCTCTTTGGCAAGGTGGTCAAGGGCCTCGACGTGGTCGAGGCCATCAACAACATCGGCTCGCCCTCGGGCGCGCCGAGGGAGCGTGTCGTGATCGAGTCGGTCACCATCCACGAAGCCTAGAGAGCCACCTCGAGACGGCCGCGCGTCACGGTGACCTCGCCGCGCGCGATCCGCCACGCACCGTCGATTCCCGCCAGCACGCCCGTGGGCGTCAGCACCGCGAGCACGTGGTCCTCGCCGAGCAGTTGGCGCGTGCGCTCGAGCTGTTCTGCGCTGGCCGGCGTCGTCGCCACCAGGCCGGGCCGGTAGCCGAGACCGGTCGTGGGGGCGCCACCGCGCGGATCGATCATGATCTCGCCGAGGGCGCCGGCGACGCTGCCGATCGCCACGAGTCGGCGCGCACCGCGCAGCGCCTCGCCGACGGGGGTCTCGCGCCACGTGGTGCGCGCGTGCAACGCCGAACCGTCGGCCAGGACGACGAGGTCGGCCTCACCGATTCGCCGGGCGAAGTAGGCCTCCGCGCAGCCCGCGCGATCGATCGCCATCAGGGTCTCGATCGCGCAGCGATCCTCGAGCACGTGGGCGATCAAGAGTGCCGCGGCCAAGGCGCCGGTGAAGGCCGCCGCGGTGGGCACGACCACCACGTCCGCTCCGCTCGCGAGCCCGACCAGGGTGTCGTCATCGAGCGCGTTAGCAAAAGCCGCGAGCGATCCGCAGTACAGGGTTGTGGCGGGCACGCGCCCAGTCTCGCACCGCCATTAGTACTGCCCAGTATTGTTCGGAGATGAACTTGCGAACCGTGGGCGTGCTCGGCTCGGGCATCATGGGCAGTGGCATCGCTGAGGTGGTCGCCGCCACCGGTGCCCAGGTCATCGTACGCAGCCGCTCGCTCGCCTCGGCCGAGGCCATGCTCGCGGGACTGGACAAGTCCCTGGCCCGTCAAGTTGACAAGGGCAAGCGAAGCGCCGAGGACGCCGAGGCCCTGCGCGCGCGCGTCTCGGCGACCTCGAGTCTCGCCGACCTGGCGGACTGCGACCTCGTGATCGAATCCGTTGTCGAGGACATGGACGTGAAGAAGACGATCTTCAACGAACTCGACCGCTCGGTTCGCCACGACGCAATCCTCGCCACCAACACGTCGACGCTGTCGGTGATCGACCTCGCCATGGAGACCTCGCGGCCCGATCGTGTCTGCGGCGTGCACTTCTTCAATCCGGCGCCGGTGATGTCGCTCGTCGAGGTGGTGCGACCGCTCTCGGCGAG
>DATIVP010000040.1:0-9093 GCA_035465755.1 Acidimicrobiales bacterium
TGGGGGTCAAAGGCCGGGGTCACGTTGTGATGTTAGGTTCATCGGCGCCTCGGGTGAGTAACATGGAGTCTCGGCGTGGTACTGCAGCGCCGTGGCCGCCCCCGGTTTTGGGCCGCGGCCAGTGAGGAGTTGACGTGAAAAAGGGTCGCCACCGTCGGTTTGTCGAAGCCCGCGAACTCAAGCGCTCGACGGGCCCTCGCGCCACCACGTGCGTCGAATGCGGCGCCGCTCCCGAGGACGTGCACGCCGAGTGGTGCCTCGCCGAAGAGGATCGCTACGACGAGATCCTCGGCTCGCTGCCGCGACCCGTCTACAACGAAGAGGATCCTCTCGCCGCGGAGGGCTAACGCCGGCGAAGCACCGGGTGGGCCAGGCGCGTTGCCTTAGGCCGACGCGCCCGCTCGTCGAGGTGGGCGAGCAACTTGTCGTAGACCTCTTGGCCGATCATGGCCACCAGTTCGTCGCGCATCGAGTCAACCACGCGCGTCTTGCCGGTGAAGGCCTCGGCCGCTTCGGTGCACCACCAGTGGAACTCGTCGCCGCCGGCACCCCAGTCGCGCCGCTTCCACTCGCTGATGCGGGTGATCACGTGGCCGCCCTCAAGGGTTTCGTCGTCGCGGTGCAGCGGAAGCTGCCAGCACACGTCGGGCTTGAGGGGGATGTAGCTCTCGTCGTTGTCCATGGCCATCACGTGGAGCGCACAGCCGGGCCCGCGGTGAAAGTCGGGGCGATTGAGGAAGATGCAGGCGTCCTTGACCAGGCGCGTGACGATCTCGCCGTTCTTCTTCACCCGGGTCGTGCCCTGGCGCCCCTTGGCGCGGAACTGCCACTGGTCGTCGGTGAGGCGTAGTGCCGCCTTCTCGACCCGACGTCGATCCTTCTCATCAGTGAAGTGCGCACCGTAGCTGCAACATCCTTGGACGAGTTCCGGAGTCGGGCCGGTCAGCACGCCCTGACAGCCCTGGCCGAAGATGCACGTCCAGGAACTCTCGAGGAACGTGACGTCGAACATCCACGTGCGTTGGCGGTGGTCGTCATCGAAGCTGAGCCACTCGTGGGCGTCAGGAGGGGTCGAGGTCACACGCCGAACTTAGCGCGACCGCAATGTGCGCCTGGGCCCCTACACTGTTTCGCGGTGACTGTAGAGACGTTCTCGATCCTGACTCTGACTGACGAAGCGCGCAACGTCGTACTCGACGCTCTCGCGGCCGAGTCCAACAGCGACGACCTCGCGTTGTACGTCGAAGTGACCGGCACGCGCGGGGCCGGTTACGCCTACGACCTATATTTCTCCGATCGCGCCGACGCGCCGCTGGACGCGGCGATCGGCCACGACGGCGAGGTGACCATCGTGATTCCGGCCGCGAGCGTGCCGCGACTGCGCGGCAGCCGGCTCGAATTCGCGGCCGACGGCGGCGGTGGGCTCGTACTGGTGAACCCCAATTCGCCGACGCCCGAAGAGGTCAACCCTGGCGTGCCGGCCGACATCCTGGCGATGGGCATCGATGGCCCGCTCGGCCAGTTTGCGACCACTGTTCTCGATGAGCACGTCAATCCCTCGATTGCCTCTCACGGCGGGCGCGCGGACCTGGTTGCCCTCGACGAGACCAAGAAGGTCGCCTACATCAAGATGTCCGGCGGCTGTCAGGGATGCGCGATGAGTCGCCTCACCCTCACCCAGGGAATCGAGGCGACGTTGCGCGACGCGATCCCCGAACTCGTCGACGTCATCGACGTGACCGACCACGCCTCGGGCGTGAACCCCTTCTACTCGAACGAGTAGCCGCGCGTCGCGCCCTAGAATTGGGCGATGTTGCGCTTCCTTACCGCCGGCGAGAGCCATGGTCCCTCCCTGTCGGTCATCGTCGAGGGCCTGCCCTCGGGTCTCGCGATCACCGCTGAGGACATCGCGGACGAGCTCGCACGCCGTCGCCTGGGCTACGGGCGCGGACCGCGCATGCGCTTCGAGCGCGACGTCGTGCGCGTGATCGGCGGTGTGCGCCACGGTCGAACCCTGGGTTCGCCCGTCGCGGTGGAGATCCTTAATTCGGAGTGGCCCAAGTGGGAGAGCGAGATGTCGGCCGCGCCGGGGGAACCGACCACGAAGCTGACCAAGCCCCGTCCGGGTCACGCTGATCTCGCGGGGATGCAGAAGTACGCCTTCGATGACGCGCGTGACGTACTCGAGCGGGCCAGCGCGCGAGAGACCGCCGCCCGGGTGGTGGCGGGCGCCCTGGCCAAGGCGCTGCTCGCGTCGATTGGCGTATCGATCGTCAGCCACGTCGTGCGCATCGGAGCGGCCGCGAGCGACGGCCCTCGTCCCCGGTCCGAGGACTTGGCGACCGTCGACGCCAGCGAGGTGCGCTGTTTCGACGTTGACGCCGCCGCCGCGATGGTCCGCGAGATCAAGGCGGCGGCCAAGGTGGGTGACTCCCTTGGGGGCGTCGCCGAAGTGATCGCCTACGGCGTGCCGGTGGGTCTGGGCAGCTACGTCCACTGGGACCGCAAGCTCGACGGGCTGCTGGCCGGGGCGCTGATGAGCATCCAGGCGGTCAAGGCCGTCGAGATCGGCGACGGAATGGCCCAAGCCGCGCAGCGCGGCAGCGAGGCCCACGACGCGATCTATCGCGACGACGAGAACACCTCGGCGGGCGGTTACGCGCGTCGAAGCGACCACGCTGGCGGGCTCGAAGGAGGGGTCTCCTCCGGCGCGCCCATCGTCGTGAAGGTCGCAATGAAGCCCCTGGCCACCCTGAACCGTCCCGTTCTCGAGACCGTGTACCTGGCGACGGGCGAAACGGGAGTGTCCTTCAAGGAGCGCACCGACGTGACCGCGGTGCCCGCGCTGGGCGTGGTGGGAGAGGCGATGACCGCCCTCGTGCTCGCCGCCGAGGCGCTGCGCAAGTTTGGTGGCGACTCGCTCGAGGAGTTCACGCGCAATCACGCGACCTACCTCGAGCACCTCAACAGCACCTCCTCGTCGGCCCGTCCGAGCTAGACGTGGCCCGTGCTGTCCTGATCGGCCTGCCCGGCAGCGGCAAGTCGACGCTGGCGCGCAGCCTCGCGGCCGACTGGGGCTGTGACGCCGTTGATACCGACGAGGTACTCTCGGCCTCGGTGGGCTGTTCGGCTGCAGAGTTCTTGCGCACCAAGGGCGAGGAGGCCTTTCGTCGCGAGGAAGTAGCCGCGCTGGGCGCGGCACTGGTCGCTGACGCGGTGGTGGCAACCGGCGGGGGAGTAGTCGTGAGCAGCGACGCCCGTGCGCTGCTCGCCGCGGAACTGACCGTGTGGCTCGACTGCGAGGACAAGGTGCTGCTCGAGCGCGTCGCAGAGGGCGAGCGCCCTCTCCTGGGCGCGGACCCGGCGACAGCTCTCGCGCGCCTGCGCGCTGAGCGCGAGGGCTGGTATCGCGAGGTGGCGACGTTGAAGGTCGACACGTCGGGGGGAATCGACGAGGCGCTCGATCGCCTGCGCGACGCGTTGGAGAGGTCCGCATGAGAGTCACGGTCGATCTGGGGCGACGTGCCTATGACGTGGCCCTCGGGGCCGGGGTGCGCCGTGAACTGGCCGCGCTGATCCAGGAGCGTGCGCCGCGCGCGCGCGAAGCCGTCGTCATCACGTCGTCGTCGCTGCGTGCCCAGCCGTGGTTCGACGTCTCGACCGGCCTCGAACAACACGTGATCGAGGTGCCCGACGGGGAGGCGGCGAAGAACTGGTCGACCCTGGAGAGCCTGAGTGAGGAGCTGGCCGCGCGGCGTCTGTCGCGCCACGACGTCATCGTGGGGGTCGGGGGAGGCGCGATCACCGACCTCGCGGGCTTCGTGGCCGGCATCTACCTGCGCGGCATCGGCGTCGTTCACGTCCCGACGTCGCTCGTCGGACAGGTCGACGCCGCGATCGGCGGCAAGACGGCGGTCAACCTGCGCGCCGGCAAGAACCTCGTGGGCGCGATTCATCAGCCCCTCGGCGTGCTGTGCGACTCCGAGGTGCTGGCCACCTTGCCCGAGCGCGACCGACTCGCCGGCATGGCCGAGGTCGCCAAGTGCTGGCTGCTCGAGGATCGCAGGGCCTCTGAACTCTCGAGCGCGTCCTTCGAGGACCTCATCTTGCTCGCGGTGCGCCTCAAGGCCGGCATCGTCATGATGGACGAGACCGAGATCGGCCAGCGGGCGCTGCTCAACTACGGCCACACCCTGGGCCACGCCCTGGAGATCCTGGCGCTCGGGCGTGACCGCGACGAACTGCGTCACGGTGAGGCCGTCGCGATCGGATTGGGCTTCGCGGTTCGCCTGGCCCACGCCATGGGACGCGTGGGCGCCCTCGAGGTCGTCAACCACGACGAGGTGCTGGCCGCGCTGGGCCTCTCGTGGCGCCTTCCGGGGGATGCCTCGATCGACGCGCTCCTCCAGGCCATGGCCCACGACAAGAAGGCCCACCACGACCTAACCTTTGTGCTGCCCGGTGCGGCCGGCTTCGAGGTGGTCCATCACGTTCCCGACGCGCTGGTGCGCGACGTATTGGAGAGGTTCCGAGGAGAGATATGACGACAATCCTGGTGTTGTCAGGTCCCAACCTCGATCAGCTCGGGCTGCGTAGCCCGGAGATCTACGGAACCGAGACCCTCGACGGACACGTCCAACGGGTCAGTGAGGCCGCGGCGGCGCTCGGCTACGAGCTGCGCCACCGCCAGTCGAACTACGAGGGCGATCTCATCGAGGAGGTCCACGCGGCCCTCGACGCGTCGGCGATTCTGATCAACGCGGGAGCGCTGACGCACACGTCCTGGGCCCTCGCCGACGCGCTGGCCTCGTATCCGGGCGTCGTCATCGAGGTCCACCTGTCGAACCCGGCGGCCCGCGAGCCATTTCGCCACACCAGCACGCTCGCTGGCGTGGTCGACGGGACCATCGCCGGGTTTCGGGGCCTGAGCTACGACCTGGCGCTCGAGGCCGCTCACCGGCTCCTTTCAGCAGACGGTCGCTGAGTCGCGTCGCCTAGACTGGCCGACGCACTCTTTTCGAAAGGTAGCGGCTCATGGCCTCCATCTCCACCAGCGATATCAAGAACGGCATCACGCTGAAGGTCGAGGACGGCCTGTTCACGGTGATCGAGTTCCAGCACGTCAAGCCGGGTAAGGGCGGGGCCTTCGTGCGTACCAAGCTGCGCAACGCCCGCACCGGCTCGGTCATCGAGCGGACCTACCGCGCGGGCGAGACCCTCGAACAGGCGATCCTCGACAAGCGCGACACCCAGTTCCTGTACCGCGACGGCGACGACTACGTGTTCATGGACCAGTCCACCTTCGACCAGGTGTCCATGCCGTCGAAGAACTTGGGCGAGGCCGCCAACTTCCTCAAGGAGACCGGCAAGGCCATGCTCATCATCCACGACGACGAGATCATCGGCATCGAGCTGCCGGCTTCGGTGGAGCTGACCATCGCCGACACCGAGCCGGGAATTCAGGGCGACCGTGTCTCGGGCGCCCGCAAGCCGGCAACCCTGGAGACGGGCTTCGTCGTCCAGGTGCCCCTCTTTGTCGGTCCCGGCGAGGTGATCAAGGTGGATACCCGTACCGGCGAGTACATCACCCGCGCCTAGTGGACCTCGGTTCACGACGTCACCAGGCCCGAGAACGGGCCCTCGAGCTGCTCTACGAAGCCGAGATGAAGTCGCGTTCGGCCCTCGAGATCGTGCGCGAGCTGCCGGTGGCGCCCGACGACTACACGATCACCCTGGTCGAGGCGGCACAATCCCATCGTGAGCGGGCCGAAGCGCTCGTTGCGGAGTTCTCCCACGACTGGCCCCTGGAGCGCCTCGCGGTCATCGATCGCCTGATCATGGTGCTGGCCATCGGCGAACTGCTGAGCGAGGACGCCCCGCCCACCGCGGTCGTGCTGAACGAGGCGGTTGAACTGGCGAGGACCTACTCGACCGAAGGCTCCGGCGCCTTCGTCAACGGCGTCCTGTCGTCGTGCGCTCGACACCTCGAGCGCTAGCGGCGATATTCACTGAGTGGTGCCTGTGATGGTTCTCAGTCTGAACCAATACACAGACGCCCCGATAATTGAGAAGATTCTCTGTTATTAAGTCAACCCATTCACTAGGTATTACCCGGCGTGCCGTCGTCGCGATCGTGCATTTTGCGTAGGTAGTCGTTGTACTCAGAGAGGCGCGCATCGGAGTCTTCGGGCGTGGCCGGCGACGACGGGCGAGGGCCAAAACGCTCTTCGCGCAAGAGCTTTCGCGCCAAATACACCGCGTAACCGGCGAAGATCGGCCACTCGAAGACGTAGGCCCACGAGAGCGAGTTGCCCGACAGCGCGCGGTGCACCTCGAGGGCGAAGGCGGAGACGCAGATACCCTCGGCGACAATCAGCCCGACATAGATACCAAGAATTCTCTTAGTCAGGGCCATAACAAATCCCCACAATACCGTCACGGTCCATTACTGTTCCTTCCGAGTTTCACAAGAAACGCGTCGTCGCGAGGAGTGGTGTATGTCAAAGGGAGGGAGACTGGCGATAAGTCTCGGACTCTTCTTGGTCGTAGTCGGACTCGTGGTGTGGGCGGTCGCCGCCTACCTCACGCCGGGAACGCCAGGCGGGGAAATGAACTTCACGAACACCCAGTCTGCAGGACAACCTGTCAATCTTACGGTCGAGACCGTCGGGGCCATCGGCTTCGGTCCGCACCCTTCTTGGGTGTCATATCTCACCAAGGACCCGAAGACGGGTCAGTGGGTCCAGGACAACACGTGGAAGCTGCCGGCCAACACGGTCGTGAACATGACCATCGAGCAGTTCGACTCGGGCAGTCCGCTGCGCAACCAGCAGTGGGGCCAGGTCGAGGGAACGAACGCCAACACCGCGTCATTGAATGGGGCCAGTTACTCTTCCTTCAACTCCAACGCGGGAGCCGGTGTTGGACACACCTTCGCGGTGCCGGCGCTGGGCATCGTGGTGCCGCTACCGGGGGTAGCGGGCAACAACATCTGTGGCGCCGGACCGTGCCTGACGTCGAAGTGGCCACACAACACAGTCACGTTCAGTTTCAAGACCCCGGGGCCAGGTAACTACAACTGGCAGTGCTTCGTGCCCTGTGGCCTTGGATACCTGTACGGAAACGGAGGCGGAATGTCAGCGCAGAATTACATGGGTGGCTTCTTGGACGTGGTGCGTTAATCATGGCGAACAACTCACAAAACAGTCCGCGCGACCTGCGCAAAATGACCGGTATCTGGGTCGTACTCTCGATCATCGGCGACCTGCTGTTCTGGTTCCTCGTCGGTCCTCACGTACCACCAGGACGTCTGACCGAGACCGCCAAGAACAACCAGATGGACTTCAACATCCTGTTCGTCATCGCCTTACCGGTGCTGATCGGTGTGTGGGTGTACATGGGTTGGGCGATCACTCACTGGTCCGCCAAGCGCAATGGACCCGAGCCGGTGGGCGGCGCCACGGCGCGCTCCAACGGCAAGGCCCAGGTGCTGTGGATCTCGATCACGTCCTTCGTCGTGCTCTTCCTCGCCGCATTCGGCACCTGGGCCGTCATCGTCGATCACGGATCAGGCGGTGGTGAGGGACCGAACCCCGTGTGGATGCCCGCGGGTGCCGCGCAGGCCGAAACGGCCGCTCTCAACGGCACCGGATCGGGCATCTTGAGCGAACCGGGTGGCGAGAAGGTTCTCCCGGTCCAGGTGATTGGCCAGCAGTGGAAGTTCACCTATCGCTACCCGACTTTTGGTGGCTTCGAAACCTCTGAATTGGTTCTACCGGCGAACACGACAATCGCCTTCAACGTGACCTCACTCGACGTGATCCACAGTTTCTGGGCCTACCAGCTGAGCGTCAAGGCTGACGCCAATCCGGGTGTGAACAACGTGGCCTTCACCGAAACGAAGAACACGGGCAACTTCACTGTGCGCTGCTCGGAGTTGTGCGGTCTGTGGCACGGGGCGATGTTCAACCAAGGTTCTGTGGTCTCGCCGTCGGCGTTCACGCAGTGGGCGACGAGCACGGAGGCGGCCAACGCGGCCAATACGAAGAACCTGCCCGCGTTCGCCTGGACCTACACTCCGGACGCCAATGGCGCCTCGGGCGGCTACTACCCGGACGGCACCGTTACCCCCTACAGCACCGTGGAGACTTACGGTGCCAAGCAGCCGGCGTCGTGATCATGACAACGACTGCCACCTTGACTGACCAGACCGAAGTAACGAAAGAAACGGAGATCGGGCGATGACAATAAGCGCCGAACGACCGACTGAAGTGGCGCCGAGCGCGACGCCGCCAACCGCGTCCAGCATTCCCTGGACGCAGCGCCCGGGCTGGATGAGCCAGCACTTGGGTACGGCGATCGTGGGGGGCTTCCTCGGCTACATCCTGGGCCACTGGTTCGGGAACTACGTATCGAGCAGCTACCCCTGGATCGCCAACAGCGGCCAGAACCCGATCGCGGTCACTCTCGCCCTGGCGGGCATGGTGATCGGCTGGCTCGTGGGCATCGGTGCCCTGAACTACCCATTGGCCAAGATCTTGGGCAAGGAGCCACCGCCCGAAGTCGAAGTCGAGGGATGGAGCAAGTACTTCCGCTACAGCACCAATCACAAGGTTGTTGGTCTGCAGTACGTGGTGGGCGTGTGCTTGTTCATGTTCACCGGTGGATTGTTGGCCATGGCCATTCGCACCGAGCTGTTGAACCCCACAACCCACGTCTTTGGCCCCGGAACCTACATCGAAATTGTCTCCGAGCACGGAACGATCATGATGATGATGGCGACGTCGATCATCGTGGGACCACTGGGCAACTACCTGGTTCCGCTGATGATCGGATCGCGCCAGATGGCGTTCCCGCGCATTGAGGCGTTTAGCTTCTGGATCTTCATGGCGGGTTACGCGGTGATCTTCTCGGCCCTGCCCTACGGTGGCTTCAACACCGGCTGGACCGGCTACGCGCCGCTGCAGACCCAGAACGGCCCCGGAATGATCTCGTACCTCTTCGGTTTCGCGGTGATCGGCATGGGAATGATGGCGGCAGGATTCAATATCGCTGTCTCGATCATCAACTACCGCGCTCCGGGCATGACCTGGA
>DATIVP010000041.1:0-10711 GCA_035465755.1 Acidimicrobiales bacterium
TCACTGCTCTTCCTCCATCTGCCCCTGCGATACCTCAACAGTATGGGCGATTGTCGAAGATTTGTCAATTTCGTGTTATTCAGTAGGTAATCAACGCGGTCACAACTACGGTGCCATGTGATCAGGAACAACGCGACTCACTCGCCCCTGGCGAACGCTCTGTCTGAGGTGATACTCAGGCTCGTGGACACCATTTCCCATGATCGCGGTGGATATCCCTCTTCGGTACGATGCTGAGGTCTTCGAGGCACCGGAAGGATCCCATGAGCGACAGCGCCCCGCCGTCAGGTCCCGGCACCGACCGCGCGCCCGAGCTGGCCCACGCGCTCGTCGCCGGGGAGTTCTTCCTCGTCTATCAGCCCATGTTCGACCTCAACAGTGGGGCGTTCTCCGGCGTGGAAGCCCTGATGCGCTGGCGCCACCCCCAGCGCGGAGTCCTCGCGCCAGCCGAGTTCATCGGCGAGCTCGAGTCCTCCGGGGTCATCGGCGCCGTCGGTCGCTGGGCGCTCGCCACGGCCTGTCACCAGGGGGCCGAGTGGCACGCTCGCGGATACCGGCTCACGGTATCGGTGAACGTGTCCGCCCTGCAGCTGCGCGCCGAGGGATTCGTCGACGACGTGGCGATCGCCATGGCCGCGAGTCACCTGCCACCACCGGCCCTCATCCTCGAGATCGCCGGCGCCGATGCGGCCGACTCGCAGGTCGCCGCCCGGCTGCAGAGCCTGAGCGACCTCGGCGTACGCGTCGCCATCGACGACTTCGATCCCGAGGAGTCCTCCATCGAGAGCCTCGTCGAGGGACCCGTCAGCATCATCAAGCTCGATCGGCGCGCCATCGCGCGCCTCGGTGCGCACCCCGAGTTCGCCGCCGAGATCCACCGCCTGGTCACTCGCGCGAGCGACCTGCGCATCCGCGTCATCGCCGCCGGCGTGGAAGACGTCGATCAGCGACGGATCCTCCAGGTCGAGCACGTCAGTGCCGGCCAGGGCTTCCTCTTCTCGGCTCCCCACGAGGCCCACGAGATCGACGACTACCTCAAGGGCTTCGCGATCTTCACCGGAGAACCGCTGTGACGACGCCGCCGGGCGAGGCCGAAGCGACGGCCGCCGTCTCCGAGGCCATCCGGCGTAGCCAGCGAATCGCGAGCCAGCTCCACCAGTTGGTCGCGACGTCCATCACGACCTCGGGCTCGCTCGAGGAATCCGACATCCTGCTCGCCATTGCCAGCCGTGCCCGCGCGGTCTTCGACTGCGACGAAGCGCTGGTGAGCGTGGTCTCCGGCGGCGCGCCCCGCTCGGCGCTCGCCTCACGCACGGGCAGCGCACTCGTCGGCGAGGACCCCGAGCGACCCCAGGTCGCCGAGACGGTGAGCGACGCGCGCCAGGTGCGCGGGTGGCTCACGGTGCCGATCCTCGAAGGATGGATCCGCGCCCAGGGCCTGATCGCCATACGCCACGCCGACGTGTCGCTGCACGCGGCCGACGACGGCGAGATCCTCACCCTGCTCGCCCAGATGACGGCCTCGGCGGTCGCCGAGGCGCGACTGCGCGAGGGCATCCGCTCGCGCGAGACGCGCTGGCGCGCGCTGGTGAACGCCGCGCCGGTGGGCATCGTCGACATGACCCGCGACGGCGAGGTGCTCTGGTGGAACCGGGCAGCGGGGCGAACCCTCGACTGGCCCGAAGTGGCGTCGGACGGTCCCTCACCCGTGTTCACCGACGAGGTCGCCACCCAGTTGCGCGACCTCTGGGCCGACGCCGCACTGGACCAGGCGGTGCGCGGCGACGTGGCGGCCGACATCGGCGAGCGACGACGCCAGCTTCGCGTCTCGGTCACCGCGCTCGCCAGCGCACCCGGCGAGCCCGAGCGCCTGCTGGTGCTGGTCGACGACGTGACCGACGAACACGAGATGCAGGCTGAGCTGCGCCAGGCGCGCGGCGGCGAGATCCGAGCCCAGGTCGCGAGCAGCGTCGCGCACGACTTCAACAACCTGTTGACGCTCATCGCGGGCTACGCCGAGATGCTCACCGGCGAGGTCGCGGCCAACGAATCGGCACTTGACATGGTGCGCGACATCCAGGCGACCACCTCGCGGGCGTCGCAGATCACCAAACAGCTCCAGACCATCGGGCGAACCCAGGCGCGCGAGGCGACCGTGGTCGACGTGCGACGCCTGCTCGAATCCAACGCCGAGGTGATCGAGCGCATCGTCGGTGGCGACGTTGAGGTCTCTCGAGAGCTCGATGAGCGCGCGGGCAACGTGCTCATCGACGCCGACCAGTTCGAACAGGTGATCCTCAACCTCGTCATCAATGCACGCGACGCGATGCCCGAGGGAGGCGAGTTGCGCCTGAGGGTCCTCGCCGACGCGCGAGACGGCGAGGAGCACGTTGTGATCGGCGTCGCTGACACGGGCACCGGCATGGACGACGAGACCCTGCGGCGCTGCTTCGAACCCTTCTTCACGACCAAGGGACCCTTCAAGGGGACCGGCATGGGGCTGGCCTCAGCCCGGCGCCTGATCGAGGCGAGTGGGGGCACGATTCACGTCGAAAGCCGCCGGGGGGCGGGCACGAACTTCGAGATCCGACTGCCGGCGACGCGTGACTCCGCCGTCGAGGCGCTGGTGACTCACACGGAACAGGCGCCGACGGGAACGACGGTGCTGGTCGCCGAGGACGACGAGGCGCTGCGCCGGCTCATGGTCCAGGTCCTGCGGCGAAACGGCTACCACGTGCTCGAGGGCGACAACGGCGCGAGCGCACTGGCCGCGGCACGCGCGGCCACCCTCGACGCGCTGGTCACCGACGTCGACATGCCGATCATGGGCGGAGTCGAGCTCGCCGTCACGCTCCAGGCGCGGACCCCTTCGCTACCGGTCCTGGTGGTCTCGGGACACGCCGACGCGGCCGTGCTCGCCGACCTGACGCCGCGCACGAGCGCCTTCCTCGCCAAGCCCTTTCGACCCAGTGAGCTGGTCGACCAGCTCAACGAACTGCTGGCGCGCTCGCGCGCCTGATCAGTGTCCGACGTCGGGCTCGAAGCGGTATCCGACGCCGCGCACCGTCTTGATCCAGCGGGGACGGTCGGGATCGACTTCGACCTTGGCGCGCACGCGGCGGATGTGCTCGGTCACGGTGGCCTCGTTCTGCCATTCGCTCGACGAGGACCAGACGTGTTCGAGCAGCTGGGCGCGCGAGTAGACCTGACGAGGCGAGGCCGCGAGGAAGGCCAGCAGGGCGAACTCCTTGGACGTGAGGTCGATCAACTCGCCGGCCCGACGGACCTCGTGGGTCGTCTCGTTGATGTGCAGGTCACCAAATCTCCTGATCGTGGCCTCGAGTGGGTTGGCCGACGTGCCCGAACGCCGTAGCACGGTCTCGATGCGCGCGGCCACTTCACCCAGGGAAAAGGGCTTGACGATGTAGTCGTCGGCGCCGAGCTTGAGGCCGGCGATCCGCTCGGATTCGAGTCCCCGGCCGGTGAGGAAGATGACGGGCACGTCGCTCACGTGGCGCAGTTCGCGCAGCACATCACGCCCGTCCTCCTCGCCCAGCACGATGTCGAGCAGCACCAGGTCGGGTTCACTGGCCAGAGTGGCCGCCAGGGCGGCCGCCATCGAGTCCGCCGCGGTCACGGCGTAGCCCTCTCCCTCCAAGTACTGGGTGAGCATCCCGGACATCTCAGTGTCGTCTTCAACGATCAGAATCGTCGTCATCGCGCCATAATCCCGTCCGCGCCCGGGCGGTTTTCGCGCGTCAGCGTTCGCTCCACGGGTCGATACTACGCAGTCCGCCATCAGAACCTCGGAATGCCGCGCGCCGCGCGACGCCGCGAGTACGCGGCACTCTCGCGCGACGGCACTGACGAGAGAGCGATTTCGAGTGAGTTGCCACGACCGTGCGCGACCATCGACGACGCCGACGACGAGCGATGAGGAACCGTCACATCGCACCCGAGTGGGCTGGCGTCGTGGCGACTGCTCGCCTCGCGCCACCGGGGAAATCGGCGATAAGTCGCGCGCACAACGTGTAGTGAGCCGGTACTCTAGACCCATGCAGCTAAAGCTCTCCAAGCGCGGCGACTATGTCGTGCGCTCGGCGATCGCGCTGGCCACGGGCTACGACGCACCCACCCCGAAGAAGCTTCGCCAGATCTCGGTCGAGATGGGCGTGCCGCGAACCTTCGTCGCCCAGATAATGGGTGATCTGGTGGCCGCCGGTCTCGCCAGCTCCTTCTTCGGCGCCAACGGCGGATATCGGCTCACGCGCCCGCCCGGCGAGATCACCTTGCTCGCGGTCGTCGAGGCCGGCGAAGGTCCGCTCGAGTCCGACACCTGCGTGCTCGGCGGCGAGCCCTGCCACTGGGAATCGGTCTGCCCGCTGCACGAAACCTGGTCGGCGGCGACTGGGGCGATGCGCAACGAGCTCGCATCGACAACGCTTGCAACCCTGGCCGAACGCGACCTCGCCATCCAGGCCGGCACGTATCACGTGATCGGACATCGCCAGAGCGACGCCAGCGTGGTCGACGTGACTGACGTGATCCTGGTCGAGCGATCCCTCTCCGACGTCCTCGCGCGACTCGACGCCGGCGTCGCGTGGCTGACACCACACCTCGAGGCCGCGCGGGCTGACGGCGAGGAGATCTTGGTGCGCGTGGGCCCGAGCGGTCCGGGCTGGCTGTCCAAGACCGTCGCGGTGCGCGTCGGAGCCGCCGTGGCCGGTGACGGCGTCACGGTAGTGCCCCTCACCTGGGAGGCCACGGGGCCCTCGGGGCTCTTTCCCCGCTTAGAGGGTCAGTTGCGTCTGCGCGAGATCGACAGTGCGCGCACCGAGGTGGCCTTCGCCGGTCGCTACCGACCTCCGCTCGGCCGTGCGGGCCAAGCCCTCGACGACGTCGTGCTCGCACGGGTCGCCCGCGCCACCATCCGGTCGCTGCTTCGTCGCTTGGCTGACGCCCTCGAAGTCTGAGGCGTGCGCGACGGGACAGATAAGCGCACCATCTCACGGGTGCCCTACGCGAGCGGCGAACGCGCCGATCAGAGAGTTGTCGCCAATGGTCGCCTCGTCGCACGCTGGACGAACCGTGTCTCTCCCTGTCGTCGGGGGCCGATCTCGCGCACTACCGTGAAATTACCGGCACAATCCGGTACCGCCACTGACCCGAGATCTCTGCCGACACGGCACAAGGTCCCTAGACCCTAGGGAGAAGTCCGTGAGAGACTGCGATCAGACCACAGACCGGGGGATAAGTGAAGCTCCGTAGTCACCCAGCACACCCGGACCTCGCGTGACCGACCTCTCGTCGGCCGACGCCGTCACGACGGGAGAGCACGAGGTCCCGACGACGGGGATCCGTGTCCTCATCGTCGACGACCACGCGCTCGTGCGCGAGGGGACCCGCCAGATCCTCGAGATGGCCCCGGACCTCGACGTCGTCGGCGCCGCGGGCTCGGCCGAAGAGGCCCTCAAGATCCTCGCCGAGCGGGCGGCCGACGTGGCCCTGGTCGACATCAACCTCCCGGGCCTCTCCGGTTTGGACCTCGCGCGCGAAGTCGCCAAGCACTTCCCGAGCGTGCACGTACTGGTCCTGTCGGCCTTCGATGAGCACGCCTACGTCACCGAGGCGCTCGAACTCGGCGTCAGCGGCTACCTGCTCAAGACCACGAGCGGTCGAGAGCTGATCGACGCCGTGCGCGCAGTCGCCGACGGGATCTTCGTGCTGGATCGCGCGGTCTCCCAACGACTCATCCGACGCCGGCGGCGCGGACCGGAGACTCTCACGGCCCTGACCCGACGCGAGACCGACGTGCTGGAGCTGCTCGCCCGGGGCCGATCCAACAAGCAGATCGCCGCCACGCTCAGCCTGGGGCTTCGCACCGTCGAGAGCCACGTCTCGAACGTGCTCGGCAAGCTCGGGGTCAACTCGCGCACCGAGGCGGTCACCTACGCCCTCAACCACCGCCTCGTGAGCCCGCGCAGCTATGACGACGTCGACGACGCAGATTAGCTACCCGTCCGCGCTGCGGCGCATCGTCCATCCGCCGCTGCGCGAACCGAGATTCTGGCTGATCCAGGCCATCGTCTTGGTGATCGTGGTGGCGCACTTCATCCTCGACTTCAACACCCGCCTCGCGGGCGGGCCCTTCGCCTCGGCGATCCCCGTGGCGATCCTCGTCCTGCCGATCGGCTACGCCGGCCTTCAGTTCGGGCTGGCCGGCTCCTTCGCCACGGCGGTGTGGGCCACGCTCTTATGGCTGCCCGATCTCCTCCTGCCTCACAACATGGGCCACCCGGGTTCGGACCTGACCAACCTCGTGATCGTCTTGATCGTGTCCTTCGTCTTCGGCCAACGCATGGAGTCCGAACGCCTCGCCCACCAGCGCGTCGAGGAGACCACTCGCCGAGCCCTGGCCGTCGAAGCCGGTTATCGCCGACTCTTCGAGACCAACCGCGCGCCCACCCTCGTTCTCGACGCCGACGACCTGGTGACCGACGCGAACCCGGCCGCGCACGACCTGCTCGGACCCGAGCTGCTCGGGCGCTCCGCGCGCACCCTCTTCGACGGCCAGGAGAACCTGGCGGCCCTCTCGGGCCAGGTCGTGAGCCTCGCGAACCACCACGACTTTCGCCTCGACGTGATCAGCCTGCCCGGCGGTGTCGATGGCCGCGAACGCCAGGTCACCTTCGAGGACGTCACCCTCGAGCGCACCGAGCAGCGCCGCGCCCGCGACTTCGCCCAGCGCGTCGTCGAGGTCGAGGAGGACCAACGCCGCCGCCTCTCGCGCGAACTGCACGACGAGCCCCTACAGCTCTTCTTGCACCTGGCGCGACGCCTCGAGGTGCTCGCCGGCGACGGCGGCGTGCCCGGCCACGTCGCCGCGGGACTGGGCGAAGCCCGCGGCCAAGCACTCGACGCGGCCTCACGACTTCGCTCCCTCGCGCGCGACCTGCGCCCGCCCGCACTCGACCAGCTCGGTCTCGTGCCCGCGCTCTCGAGCCTCATCGCCGAGATCGACGACGGCGAGGGCCCCGACGCCGACCTGCGCGTCGCGGGCACGGCGCGGCGACTGCGGCCCGATATCGAACTCGCGGCCTTTCGCATCGTCCAAGAGTCGCTGCGCAACGCGCTGCGCCACGCCCACGCGCGCCATCTCGCGGTCCTCGTCAGCTTCGGCGAGCACGCCCTCGAGCTGCGCGTCACTGACGACGGGCGCGGTTTCGATCCCGCGGCGTCGCGCGTGGCGATTCCCTCGGCCTCGATGGGGCTCGTCGGCATGGGTGAGCGGGCGCGACTGCTCGGCGGCGAACTGAACGTGCACTCCGCGCGTGACAGTGGCACGCGCATCGACGTGACCCTGCCCCTCGAGGAGACGCCGACGCCGACGCCGACGATCTCCTCCACGACGCGAGAGGGCGCGGCGGGCTCGCTAGCGTAGACCTATGGCACGGGCGCGTTGGTCGGTACTCGTCGTGGCGCTCTCCCTCGCCCTCGCCTCGCCGGTGGCGGCGGCCGCGCCGACGTGGCAGACGGCCCAGCGGGTCATCCTGCCTGCGGGTTCGACCGGTCTCAGCCAGGGCTATCTGCCCTCGATCTCGTGCCCGGACGTGGGCGACTGCGCGGCGACCGGCATCTACGTCGACGCCGCGGGCGACGACGTCGGCCTGGTGGTCAGCGAGGTCGCCGGACACTGGCGCGCGGCGACCGCGATCACGGCGCCGGCCAACGCCGCCTCGGTCCCGAGCGTGACGCCCTACTGGATCTCGTGCGCGAGCGCGGGCAACTGCGCGGTCGTCGGCTCCTACCTCGACAACGCGGGCAACACCGACGCCCTCGCGGTGAATGAGGTCAACGGCACCTGGCGGACGGCGACCACGATCACCCTGCCCAACGACGCCGGCACCTCGAACCAATACGCGCTGCTGCGCTCGGTGACCTGCGCGGCACCCGGCACCTGCAGCGCGGTGGGGACCTACTTCGACGCCGCGAGCCCGGTGGCGCGCACCCTCGGCATGACGGTCGCTGAGGTGAACGGGGTCTGGAGCGCCGCCCAGAGCGTCACCCTGCCCGCGGGCACCAACGCGACGCCTCTGGTGTCGCTGAGCAACCTCGCGTGCGCGAGCGCGGGCAACTGCGCGGCGACCGGCAGCTACCTCGACGCCAACAACATCACGCGCGGCCTGCTCGTCACCGAGGTCGCCGGCACGTGGGGCGCCGCCACCACCTTGCTCGCCCCGGCGAACGCCAGCGCCTACGCGCTCGCCCAGGTGAGCTCGCTGGACTGTCCCGCCGCCGGCACGTGCAGCGCGATCGGCACCTACGAGACGGCGAACGGCCGCGCGGCGGGCTTCACGCTCGATGAGCGCAACGGACGCTGGCAGCGGGCCGTCATGATGCGCCTACCGGTCGCCGCGACCGTGAATCCCCACGTCTTCTTCTACGGCTTCGCCGGCGTGGCCTGCGCGAGCGCGGGCAACTGCGCGAGCGGCGGCCAGTACCGCGACGCGAACGGCACCTATCAGGCATTCGTGATCAACGAGGTGAAGGGCGTGTGGCGCGACGCGACGCGCGTCGCCCTGCCCGCCGGCGCGTCGGCCGGACACAACGGCGGCGTGGTCGCCCTGGCCTGCCCGAGCGCCGGGACGTGTCGGGCCGGTGCCGCCTACCTCGACGCCAGCGGCAACTACCAGGCGCTGCTGCTCGGCGAGACGGGCAACGTCTGGCGCACGTCGCAGACGGTGTCGCTGCCCGGGGGCGCCACCAGCGTCGGAGTCGCCGGGGGCGTCTACGCGCTCGTCTGCACGGCCCAGAACCACTGCGTGGCGGTGGGCAGCTACCTGGCGAGCGCCTCGACGTACATGGGTTTCACGGTCTCGACCACCTAGCCACGCGGTCAAGGTTTCATCTAGGAGCCACCCGATTGTCGTAACCCGGTCACCTTCGCGTAACCCGTGCTTTCTAGCGTGACGACATGAGCGTGGCGCCGCTGGCCGACTCCCGGGTCCAGGCCGAGCCGGTCCGCGCCCGGGCGACCCTCCTCGTCGTCGATGACGAGGTCAGCTACCGCGACGCACTCGACGTCGGACTGACCCACGAGGGATACCGCGTCATGACCGCGGGCTCGATCGCCGAGGCCCGTGAGGCGATTGCCTCGACGACCCCGCAGCTGATCCTGCTCGACGTGATGCTGCCCGACGGTTCGGGCATCGACCTCTGCCGCGAGCTGACCCGCGAGTCGACGACGCCGGTGATCATGGTCAGCGCGCGCACCAGCGAAATCGACATCGTGCTCGGCCTCGAGATCGGCGCGGCCGACTACGTCACCAAGCCCTACCGACTGCGCGAACTCGTCGCACGCATCCGTGCGGTCTTGCGCCGTCCCGCGCCGGCGAGCGAGCCCGACTCCGTCACCTTCGGCAACGTGACCATCGATCTGGTGCGACGGCGCGTGTCACGCGACGACGTCGCCATCGAGATGAGCCGCAAGGAGTTCGACCTCCTCGCGCTCTTCGCCGCCCACCTGGGCGACGTGGTCACTCGTGAAGTCTGCCTCGACACCCTCTGGTGGGGCCTCGACCTCGCCGACTCGCGCACCCTCGACACCCACGTCAAGCGCCTGCGCCAGAAGATCGAGGAGACGCCCGCGACGCCACGCCACCTCGTCACGGTGCGCGGCGTGGGCTTTCGCCTCGACCCGTAGGCTTGGCCCGTGCGCGTCGGTGACCCCGCTCCCGATTTCACCCTGCGAGACCACGACGGCCGCGAGCGGCGCCTCTCGGACTTCTTGGCCACAGGCCCCGTGGTGCTCTTCTTCTACCCGGCGGCCTCGACGTCGGGCTGCACCCGCGAGACGTGCCACTTTCGCGACCTCGCCGGCGAGTTCGCCGCGTACGGCGCGAGCCGCGTGGGAATCTCCATGGACTCGGTCGACAAGCAGGCCGCCTTCGCCGAGAACAACCGCCTCGACTATCCCCTGCTCGCCGACGTCGGCGGAGCGGTCGCGCGCCTCTACGGCGTCAAGCGTGCCCTCGACCTCCTGCGAGTGCGACGCACGACCTTCGTCATCGACGCCACCGGCGTGGTGCGCGAGATCATCGCGAGCGAGCTGAACATGAACGTGCACGCCGACCGCGCGCTGGCGGCCCTCGCCGCGCTCTGATCAGCCCGCGATGAGCCGCGGCGCCGGGTCGCTCAGGAACGCGCCGACGTGGGCGAGGAACTGCGAGGCCAGCGCGCCGTCGATCTGGCGATGGTCGAAGGACATCGACAGCTCGACCACGTGGCGCACCACGACCTGGTCGTCGACGACCCAGGGAGCCTTCACCAGCTGGCCGAGGGCCAGGATCGCCCCGGTGCCCGGCGGCAGGATCGGCATCGCGCCATCCACGCCGAAGGGCCCGACGTTGGTGATGGTGAGCGTGGTGCCCGCCATCTCCGCCGGCGTCGTCGTGTTGTCCCGGGCCCGATCCACCAAGGCGTTGAGCGCCTGGGCCATGGCGACGAGGTCGAGGCGGTCGGCAGCCTTCACGTTGGGCACGATGAGTCCGCGCGGCGTGTTGGCGGCGACGCCCAGGTTGACGCTGCGGCGCACGATCACCTCGCTCGCCGCGGCGTCGAAGCTCGAGTTGATGCCCGGATAGGTGCGCGCGCCATCGCACACCGCGAGGGCCGCGATGGTCAGCGGCGACAGTCGCACGCCGTCGAGAGC
>DATIVP010000042.1:0-8530 GCA_035465755.1 Acidimicrobiales bacterium
CGGTAGTTCAACGCCTTCTCTCTCGGATTTCGAGTGCAGGATCGCAATGCGGGTTTCGAGGTCAGGCTGGTCGATCTCGGTGACGAGACCTTGGAGAAGACGACTGCGGAATCTCTCCTGGAGGCCCGCGAGGTCGCGCGGGGAACGATCCGACGTGAGGACGATCTGCTTTCCTTCGCCATGAAGAGCGTTGTAGGTGTGAAAGATCTCCTCGTGAAAGGTCTCACCGCGCGTCTCCATGAATTGGATGTCGTCGATGAGCAGCACGTCGTTCTCGCGGTATCTCTCGTGCAGTGCGAGCTGGGTTCGCGTTTGGATTGCGCGGATGAAGTCATTGAGGAACGTCTCAGTGGAGACGTAGAGCACCTTGCGACCCGGGTAGTTCTCATGCACGTAGTTGCCGATCGCGTGCAATAGGTGTGTCTTACCCAACCCTGAATTGCCGTAGATCCTCAGCGGGTTCTAGGCCCGACCAGGTGTTTCAGCCACCGATTGGGCTGCGGCGAACGCGAGGCGGTTGGACGATCCGGGTACGAAGGAGTCGAACGTCATTCGCGGATCAAGGCGCGCGGGACGATCGACGCTCGCGGCGAACGTGACGTTCGCTGCCTCGTCGCGCGAAGCGATGTCAATCGTTGCTGCGTTCGATGTGCTCACCGATTCATCACTCAACGTCAGAGAGACGTTCACGTGCGTACCAACGACCTGATGGACCTGTTCGGTGATGAACGGCAGATAGCGCTGTTGCACTCGCTGCAGTTGGATCTGATTCGGCGCGCCGATGACAATCTCGTCTTCGCGGTAATCCACAAGGCGTAGTGTGTTGAGCCCAGCTGACCACACGGCCTCAGAAGCGTTGCCACGCAAGGAATCACGAAGTGCTGACCAGACCTCTTCCCCACTCTGCACGATCTTCCTCCACAGCCCGAGTCCGACATTATCCACAAGCACGTTCTCTGTCCGGTGACGTCGGTAGTGTCCCCGGGGCAGCCACCATACTCCTCTTTTCAGCTTCGTGCCGGAGGGAATTGGGCCGTGGGGTAAGATTGCGCCCACGTAGCGTTCGCGAAGCTCCAGGAGCCGTCGCGACGCATGACGACACCATGTGAGATGAGGTTTCTGTGAAGCGTACGTACCAGCCAAACAAGCGAAAGAGGGCCAAGACCCACGGTTTCCGGGCGCGCATGCGCACCCGCGCCGGGCGCGCGGTCCTCAAGGCCCGTCGCGACAAGGGCCGTCACGAGCTGACGGTCTAGGTTCGTGCCGGGTCGGGTTCGCACCCGACGCCAGTTCGCCCAGTTCTCTCGCCCCAGCGCGCGAGGTCGCAGTGGATCTCTACGAGTCAGTTTCGTCGGGATCGAGGGCGACGGGGTGAAGGTGGCCTTCGCGATCAGCCGCAAGGTGGGATCAGCGGTGGTGCGAAACCGGCTTCGACGTCGCTTGCGGGCGATGTTCGACGGCGTGTCGAACGACTTGCAGCAGGGGTTATACCTGGTCAAGTGCGACATCCGGACGAAGGATCTCACCTATGACGAACTCCACTCCCAGCTTCACGAAGCCCTCCGGGGGGCCGGTGTCCTTTAAGTCTCCCCTGGCGCGCCTCCTCGGACGATCCATCGCGATCTATCAGAAGTTCACTTCGGGGCGGCCGTCGCCGTGCCGTTTCTATCCGTCGTGCTCGAACTACGCCGCCGAGGCGATCGAGGTTCACGGGGCCCTGCGCGGGTTGGCTCTGGCCCTGCGCCGACTGAGTCGTTGCCGACCACTGGGTCCGCACGGCGTCGATCTCGTGCCGGAGCCACATAAGACAAGGAGCGCTCAGTAATGGCGTCGTTTTTCCATACAATTGGTACAGTATTTCAGCCGATCTTTCACCTCTTTGGTTGGATCCTCGCCTTCTTCTACGGGTTGATCCCCAACTACGCGGTGGCCATCATCTTGCTCACCATCGTGATCATGGGTGCTCTCACCCCCTTCACCGTCAAGAGCACCAAGTCGATGATGGCGATGCAGAAGCTCCAACCCGAGATCAAGAAGCTCCAACAGAAGTACAAGGGTCCCGAGAACCGTCAGATCCTCAACGAGGAGTTGATGCGCCTCTACCGCGAAGAGGGGGCGAACCCCATCGGTGGCTGTCTGCCAGTTCTGCTGCAGGCTCCGTTCCTCTTCATTCTCTACAGTGTGATCAAGGGACTCGCGAACGTCTCGGCGGCCGGCGTTGCCCAGCCGCGCTACATCCCGACGAGTTCGAAGATGTACCAGAACCTGGTGGCGTCCCACGGCCAGATCAAGGTCTTTGGCATGGATCTCAACCTCAAGCCCTTCTCGAGCCATGGCTCGATCGGCGCGGCGATCCCCTTCTTCGCGCTGGTCGCTCTCGCGGTGGGATTGCAGTACTTCCAGATGGCCCAGATGAACAACCGCAACCGCAAGACCGGACAGGCCATGCCCAGCCAGCAGTTGATGATGCAGCGATTCCTGCCCATCATCTTCGCCTACTTCTACATGGTGATCCCGGCCGCCGTTGTCCTGTACATGATCGTCTCGACCGGTATTCGCATCATCACCCAAGACGTGATGTTCCGTACGGGTGTCTCCAATCCCCACAAGGCCGGCGAGCGATCCCTGCCCGCGGCGGAGAAGGTCACCGAGAAGCCGGAGCAGCCGGAGGCGAAACCCTCAACTATGAAGTCGAATCCGCATCCGCGTTCGAAGTCGAAGCGCAAGAGAAAGGCGTAGTACCCCATGGACTGGGTAGAAACCACTGGCAAGACCGTCGACGAGGCGACCGAGAGGGCGTTGGCTCACCTCGGCGTGCACCGCGACGATGCCGAAGTTGAAGTACTAGAAGAGCCGCGCGCGGGCCTGTTTGGACGGGTGCGCGGGGAAGCGCGTGTGCGGGCCAGGGTTCGCCCGACCTCGCCGCGTCCGAAGCGCTCGCGCAAGCCGGGAGCTCGCGAGGAGCGTCGCGGGGCAGGCGCGCGGGGCGCGAAGCCGCGCGGCGAGAAGGGCCCTAAGGCTGCTCCCCGAGCGGAAGAAACCAAGAACGGCGGTCGGCGATCGGGATCAACCGGATCCCCGAAGCCCCGGGAAGAGAAGATTTCCAAGAAGGAGGAAACAATGGCGGAGGGTATCTCTCTCGCCGAGCAAGGTGCGATAGCCAAGGATTTCTTGGAGGGACTGCTGCGCTCGATGAACATAACGGCCGATGTGTCAGTCCGAGAGCTGGATGAGGAGACCGTCGAGCTGTCGGTGGACGCCAATCCGCCTACGGAGCTCGGCATCTTGGTCGGTCCTCGCGGCTCGACGCTTCAGGCCCTCGCGGAGGTGACGCGCACCGTGGTTCAGTCAAAGTCGCCAGGTCGCACCGACCGGATCTTGGTTGACGTCGCCCGTTACCGGGAGCGTCGCGTGGAGGCGTTGGGACGTTTCGCCACCAAGGTGGCCGCAGAAGTGGTCGAGACCGGCGAGGAGCGGGCCCTTGAACCCATGTCCGCCGCGGACCGCAGGGCGGTTCACGACGCCCTGACCGACGTCGAGGGCGTGGCCACTCGGTCTGAGGGTGATGAGCCGCGTCGATTCGTGGTGGTGAGTCCGGCATAATCAAGTAGTGACAAGTGAATGGTTGACCCGCGCCCTCGAGGAATCGAGGGCGCGGGGCTTTTTAGGGCCCGGTGAGATCTCTCCCCACGTGAGCCACGCTCAGGGCTTCATCGCCGCATGGTTCCAGCACTCCCCCGTTGCGCCGGCGAGCTTTCTCGATCTGGGCAGTGGCGGAGGTCTCCCCGGCCTGGTGCTCCTTGAGGAGTGGCAGTGCCGTGGAGTGCTTCTCGATTCGATGGCCAAGCGGGTGGCTTTCCTCCGCGAGGTTCTTTCCTGGCCTGGTGCGCCACGGGGAGGCGAAGTAGTCCAAGGACGCGCGGAGGATCTAGCCCGGCGGATTGACCTTGACGCTTCGGTAGACCTGGTGACATCGCGATCCTTCGGTCCCCCGGCGGCGACGGCCGAGTGTGCGGCGAGATTCCTTGCGGTGGGGGGAGTTCTCATCGTGTCCGAGCCCCCCGGCAACCAGGCGCGATGGGATGAATCCGGTGTGGAGAGACTGGGACTGCGCCTCGGGCCGCGCGTGAGTACAAATGCGACGTACCAGCTCCTGATCAAGGAGGAGGACACGCCGCTGGAGTACCCTCGCCGATCGGGTATCCCGACGAAGCGGCCTCTGTTCTGACGTTTCACGTGAAACACTCGACTGCTGGGAGTGTTCAACCTCTCTCGGCGAGACACGTGTTTCACGTGAAACGTGATCAGATGGCCGCATCCCTCCGACGATGCCGGAGGAGGTGTTTCACGTGAAACACCAGGACCTCGCATACGAGACCTTGCGACAGCGCGATGGACAGAGGATTTCTCGCCACAGTCGCTCGGAGGAGGTGGGCGGTGGCGTTCGTGGAGAAGGAATCCTTTCGGCTGCCGGGTGGCTCGTGGCCGTGGTCCGGATGTCGACCTCGGTGGGCGAGGCGATGTGGACTCGCAGCCTTCCGAGCGAGTGCAGGGGCCTACGACCACCCAGTCACCGAGTTCGCAGATGGCACTACCTCCGGTAGCGGGCGATGTTTCACGTGAAACACCGCCGCACCCAGTTGGTCCAATCGGCGGCGTGGCGGGTCGAACGGCCAGCGATCCCTTGTAATTACAACAATCCGTCAACCGGGACGGATTGAGGGTGCAGCTTCACCGATCCGTGTTTCACGTGAAACATTGGTACTTGACGACTTCGGGAAAAGCGTGTTGAATGGCAGGGAACTTGACGACGTGTCGGGAACGTAGTTCGGGAAGAGGCTCATGGCAGACGACAGCGTGATGAGGGTCTTTGCCGTGGCGAACCAAAAGGGGGGCGTTGGCAAGACGACGACCACGACGTCACTCGGGGCGGCCCTCGCAAAGCTGGGAAATCGTGTCCTCGTCGTAGATCTCGACCCCCAGGGGAATGCGACAACGGGTCTGGGCGTCGACGGTCGTCAGTTCGAGCGGTCGGTCTATGACGTCCTGCTCAATGACATCCCCATGGTCGACGTGGTTGAGCCGACGGCCTTCAAGAATCTCTTCGTGGCCCCGGCAACGCTTGACCTGGCCGGCGTCGAGCAGGAGTTGACCTCGGTGATCTCGCGTGAATTGCGCCTGAAGCGTGCGCTCGAATCGGTGGAGGGCGATTTCGACTTCGTCTTCATCGACTGCCCCCCTTCCCTGGGGCTGATCACGATCAACGCATTCGCCGCCGCCACCGAGATCCTTGTCCCCGTCCAGACAGAGTTCTATGCACTCGAGGGCCTCACCCAGCTCGAACGGATCATCGGGCTCGTCCAACGGAACCTCAACCCGACCCTGCGAATCTCCAAGGTCGTCCTCACCATGTACGACTCGCGCAACATCCTGTCGATCGACGTCGCCGCCGAGGTTCGCAAGCACTTCCCCAATGAACTATGCAAGACCATTATCCCCCGTACCGTTCGACTCGCTGAAGCCCCGTCCTTCGGCCAGCCGATCACCGAGTTCGATCCGAACTCCAAGGGAGCCAAGGCATACCGCGCACTCGCAGAGGAGATCATGAATGGCTAGGAAACCAGGATTAGGAAAGGGCCTCGGGGCACTCATCCCAGAAGGCGAAGCCAAGCCCGACATCGACGAAACAGAAGAGAGTCAGGGTCCCCTGCGCACCATCCTGGTGACGTCGATTCGACCCAATCCCTTCCAGCCCCGCAAGTCGTTCAACGACGAGAGCCTGGCGACTCTCGCTTCATCCGTCCGCGAGCTCGGCGTTCTCCAGCCGCTCATCGTTCGACCGGTGGAGGGCGAGGAGGGACTCTACGAACTGATTGCGGGGGAGAGGCGGTGGCGGGCCGCCAGCCTCGCCGGATTGGAGACGGTCCCGGTCCTCGTTCAAGACGACGTCAATGACCGGCTCTCGCTTGAGCAGGCGGTCGTCGAGAACCTGCACCGGGTCGACCTTCATCCACTCGAAGAGGCCGCTGCCTATCAGCAGCTGATCGATGAGTTCGACCTCACGCATGAGCAGGTCGCCCAGCGAGTGGGCAAGAGTCGAGCAAATATTACGAACACGTTACGACTCCTTCAGCTCGGTGAGGTGGCGCAGGCTGCGCTCGCCAACTCCGAGATCACCGCGGGTCACGCCCGGTCGCTGTTGGCGATTGCCGATCCGGCGGCCCAGGCCACGATGGTGGCGCGCATCATCAAGAACGAGCTGTCGGTGCGCGCGACTGAGGAGGCCGTGAAGGCCTTCAACGAACCGCGACCGGTGGTGGTCGCCGACGAGTCGCCGGCGGTGAGCGGCGCACCGCGGCTGCGCCCGGTGCCTGACGCCAGCGTGGCCGAACTCGAGCACCTGCTCGAGGACTACCTCAACACGCGGGTACGCGTGGATCTGAAGGGTCGAAATGGCCGCATCATCATCGATTTTGCGGATCTGGACGACCTCGAGCGGATCTACATCATGATCACGCAGTCCAAATAACCCTCAACCCTCAACCTAAGGTTCTCGTTGAGGTTTTCCCCAAGTTGTGGATGAAGTTGTGGGTTACCGCCAAAACTTTGAAATTTCAAAGGAATCGACGGGGTATTTCCGCGCTCTGGGCGCCACCCACTAGCCCCGGTTGTGGATAACTAGCACCACATCGCGCGCCAGGGCCTCCAGATCGGCCTCACTGGCCTGTCCGTGCTCGATGTGCAGCGTTGTCATGGTGGTCTCACGCAGGATCGGCAGCGCCATTCCGGTCACCTCGACGCGAGCGAGGTCGGGTGTGTGCGACAGTCGACTGGCCAAGGCGCTCGCCAGGCGCTCGCCGCGGCGCGAATGTGAGCGGTAACTGGCCCAGTAGTGCACGTGGATGACGTCGAGGGCCTCTTTGAGCTCGAAGGACAGCACCAGCGAGGCGCCGAGCGCGTTTGCCTCGACGGCAACCTCCCCGCAGGCCAGGTCGCCCAGATTGCGGCAGTCGCCGTAGGCGGCGCACTCGTGAGCGACTCGCTCAACGAGGGGACCGGTGCCGCAGATCACGATGGGTCCGCTGAGACGGGCCGACGCGGTGGCCAGGTCGATCGCGTCGGTGACCAGATGTCCGTCGGCGTCGCGGCGGGCCATCCGTCGCAACTCGTCGAGCGTCGCGCGCGTGAGCGTCCCGTCGACGTCGAGACCGCGGTGGCGCTGGAAGTCAGTGAGGGCTTCAGCGGTGACGGTGCCGAATATCCCGTCGATGCGTCCGGGGTTGAAGCCGAGTTGGGCGAGGCGAACCTGAAGGTCGGCGACGTCATCGCCTCTCATCGGGGGGGTGGTTACGTAGAGCAGTCGGGCGCCGAGGGACCAGCCAGCCTCGATCAATCGGTCCCAGGTCACCTCGTCGACCTCGCCGGTCAGCGGCAGTCCGCGTGCGTGTTGGAAGGCCTCGACGAGCGACGTGGTCGCGTCGCCGAAGTCGTCGACGGCATCGGTGCTGCGATAGCCCAGGGCGTCGAGGCGCTGGTGCAGTTCGCGCACCAGTGGGCCACTTTGGCCCCGGGTCAGGGGGAGTCGGTTCAGGGCGATCCCTAGAGGTTGCGGGTGATTTCCTGCAACAGCGCGCCCTTGGGCTTGGCCCCGACCAGGCGGGCCGCGACCTGACCGTCCTTGAAGAGCAAGAGGGTCGGAATGCTCATCACCGAGTAGCGGGTGGCGGTCGCCACGTTGACGTCGACGTCGAGCTTGCCGATCGTGAACTTGTCGGACTGTTCGACGGAGAACTCCTCGAGGATCGGGGCGATCATCTTGCACGGGCCGCACCACTCGGCCCAGAAGTCAACGAGAATGGGCTTGTCAGCGCTTCCGATCACCTCGTCGAACGTGGCGTCGGTCAGGATCGTGATCGGACTGGTCATGTGGCCTCCCGGGAACGACGGCATCGTCGTTCGACCACACTAGCGACCGGTTGCGGCGTCCTGTGCCTCCAGCCAGCGCTCGGCGTCGATGGCTGCGGTGCAGCCTGATCCGGCGGCGGTGATGGCCTGTCGATAGACGTGGTCCTGGACGTCGCCCGCCGCGAAGAGGCCTTCGATGTTGGTGTACGAGCCCGGACCGGTGAGCACGTAGCCGTTCTCGTCGAGGTCGACCGAGCCGGCGACGAGACGGGTGTTGGGCACGTGGCCGATCGCGATGAAGACGCCGGTCACGTCCAGGGTGCGCTCCTCGCCGCTGTTCGTGTCGGCCACGCGCAGACCCGCGACCTTGTCGTCGCCGAGGACCTCGAGCACGCGCGTGTTCCACGCGAAGCGGATCTTCTCGTTGTCGTGGGCGCGTTGCTGCATGATCTTGGAGGCGCGCAGCGAGTCGCGCCGGTGCACAATCGTGACACTGTTGGCGAAGCGCGTGAGGAACGTCGCCTCTTCGATGGCCGAGTCGCCGCCGCCGATGACGGCGATGTCGTGACCGCGAAAGAAGAAGCCGTCGCAGGTCGCGCAGGTGGAGACCCCGTGGCTGAGCAGG
>DATIVP010000043.1:0-4462 GCA_035465755.1 Acidimicrobiales bacterium
CGTCGATGAAGATGATGGCCCGACCGTGCTTGCGGGCGGACTCGAACAGGTCGCGCACCCTGCTGGCGCCGACGCCGACGAACATCTCCATGAAGTCCGAGCCCGACACCGAGAAGAAGGGCACGCCCGCTTCACCCGCGACCGCGCGCGCGAGCATCGTCTTGCCGGTGCCCGGTGGGCCCACGAGGAGGATCCCCTTGGGGATCATGGCGCCGATCTGCTTGTAGGTCATCGGATTCTTGAGGAAGTCCACGACCTCGCTGATCTCCTGCTTGACGCCGAGGTACCCCGCGACGTCCGCGAAGGTGGTCTTGGGGCGATCCTGGTCGAACTGCTTGGCCTTGGAGCGGCCCACCGACATCATGCCGTTCATCTGCCCGCGGGCCTGGCGGCCGGCGAAGACCATGAAGCCCACGAAGATCAGGATCCAGATCAGATAGGGCAGGAAGGTCGACGCGAAGCTCGACGGGTTGGCGAAGGTGACCGTGACGTTGTTGGTGCGAAGGGTGTTGACCTCGTCGGTCAGGGCCGGGATGGGGCCGTTTGACGTGTAGTTCGTCCCGTTGGTCAGCTGACCGGTGATCACGCCCGTGGCGTTGTTGATGTCGGCCGAGACGACCTGCTGGTTGCGCGCGTCGTGGATCAGCTGGGAGTAGGAGATCGTCTTGACCGTCTTGCTCTGGAAGAGCGACGGGATGAAGAAGATGCCCAGGAAGAAGGCCACGATCGCGATCGTGATGAACCGACGGCGCGACTCGGGCGCCAGCGGTCGGTTGGCCCCCGGCAGGTACTTCTTCAGGCCGGGCTTTTCGGGGGGCAGAGCACTCACCCCACCAATCTAGGGGCGCGGCGTCACATTGTTACTCGCGGGTCGAACCTCGCTTGTTAGCGTGAGGGCATGACCCTGCACGCCCCGGTACCGCCCGTGCGCTGGGGCGTCGTGCTCGGCGCCATGGTCGCGGGCTTCGTCGCGGGCGAAGTGCTGGGCACCGTACTGGTGGGCGTGCTCGCGGTGGCCTATCACTACCCGGGTGGCCTCTCGGCGTTGGCGCACGCGAGTGCGCCCCCGTGGTGGTTCGTGGCCGGGAGTCTGGTCGGGCTCTGGGCCGGCTTCGCGGGGGCGATCTACCTGGCCCGCACCCACGGGCACCTGGCGCCGCTGCCTGGCCAGTGGCGCTTTCGTCTCGGCGACGTGGCCTACGTGGTCCTCGGAGTCGCCTTGCAGATCGGCGTCGACCTGGCGTATCGGCCGTGGCACATCTCGCACCTCAACCAACCGGTGACCCATCTCTTTGGCGGCGCCTCGGGCGCGAGCGCCGCCCTGATCGCGGCCATGACCCTGGTGGGTGCGCCGTTCATGGAGGAGATGTTCTTTCGCGGCCTCGTCTTTCGCGGCATCGCCGGCGCCCTGCACGCGCGCGAGCGCGGCCTCGCCCTGTGGGTCGCGGTGATTCTCAGCGCCCTGCTTTTCGCCCTGGCCCACGGTGAGGCCGCCCAGTTCGCGGGCCTCGCGCTGGTTGGCGTCGTCCTCGCGGTTCTCGTCGTGCGCACGCAGCGCCTCGCGCCGAGCTTTCTCACCCACGCCTCCTTCAACGCGGTCGCGCTTGCAGCGCTCTTCAGTCAGCGGGCGCACTGATGCGTCGCCTGCGCTCTCTGATCACGCCGGCCGGCGCCTTCGACGGGCTCGTCATCGTTGCGCTGATCTACGTGGTGCTCTACTCGCTGCACCCCAACCTGCTCTTCTCGTCCTCTCTCATCACCGGCGGAGACACGGGCGCGCACGTGGCGCTGCCGGCGTATCTGCGCACCCAGGGCAACCTCTTCAACCTGACGCCGTGGTATTCGGGGTGGTTCGCGGGGATGCCGGCCTACACCTACTACTTCGTGCTGCCCGACTACTTCGCGACACTGGCCAGCTACGTCATCGGTTTCGCCGTGGCCTTCAAGTTGGCCACCGTCCTCGGGTCCGTCCTGATGCCGATCGCCGCCTACTCGATGGGCCGGCTCTTTCGCGCACCGCGCCCGGTGCCGATCGCCCTCGCGGCCGCGACATTGCCATTCCTCTTTGACGCCTCCTTCACCATCGACGGCGGCAACCTCTTTTCGACGATGGCCGGTGAATACGCGTTCTCGCTCTCGCTGGCCTTCGCCCTGGTGACCATCGGGTTCTTCGCGCGCGGGGTGGTGACGGGTCGCGGCTACTGGCTGGCCGCGATCGGATTGACCGCGACATTGCTCGCCCACGTGCTGCCGTTCTTCTTCGTCGTGGTGGCCGCGGGGGTGCTCGTCATCTTCGAGAGCCTCCAGCGCCTCGGCGTGGGCGACCCGCGAGAACAGCGAACGCCAGGCGATCTCGCCCGACCGTGGCGATTCGCCATCGGGGCGGGCCTGATCTCGGCCGGTCTGTCGGCGTGGTGGCTCCTGCCCTTCGTCACCTCCCAGCAGCTGACCAACTCCATGGGCTACGTGAACGACAACACGTCGAGCCTGCACGCGGTCTTTACCACGTTGGGCTGGTTCAATTCGACCGGTGGCGCCGCCGGGGACCGCTGGGTCATCGTGATGGCGGCACTCGCGTGCGTCATCGCCTTCATCGTGCGTGACCGACTGGGAATGGTGCTGGCCGCGCTGACCGTGGTCTCCTTCGCGGCCTTCACCCTCGATCCCCAGAGCGTGATCTGGAACGAGCGGCTCGTACCCTTCTGGTTCATCATGATCCACCTCAGCGCGGGTTGGCTGGTGGGCTACCCGCTGGCGCGCTGGGTCGATCAGCGGCGGCGATGGTCGCTGCGCGCACGACCCGTGTCACGCGCCGAGGCTCAATCCGACGGGGGCGCCGGCGAGCTCGCTGCTCCCGTGCCGAGCGACGAGCCGGTCGAGGTCGCCGGGGCGTCGGCGAGCGCGGATGAGGCCGCGAGTGAGATCGTCTTCACGGTCTCGACGCGTTCGGCCGAGGTCGTCGCCGAGGAACGCGAGCGTCGCAGCCTGCGAGCGAGCGTGGCCGTGGCCGTCTTGGGCCTCGTGTCGGTGGTACCCGGGCTCATCCCGTCGGTTGCCTCGGCGATCGGGCTCACCACGACGGGCAATCAGGTGTCGGGCTGGGCCGCGTGGAACTACTCGGGCTACCAGGGCAAACCCGCCTGGCCGGAGTACCACGACCTGATGACCACGATGGGCAAGGTCGCCAAGCGATACGGCTGCGGACGGGCGATGTGGGAGTACAACATCAACGAGAATCGCTTCGGCACGCCGATGGCCCTGATGTTGCTGCCCTACTGGACCAACAACTGCGTGGACTCGATGGAGGGCCTCTTCTTCGAGTCCTCGGCGACGACGCCGTATCACTTCCTCAACCAGGCCGAGCTCAGCGCGTCGCCCTCGAACCCTCAGGTGGGACTGCCCTACGGTCAGCTCAACGTGGTCGAAGGCGTCAAGCACCTCCAGATGCTCGGGGTGAAGTACTACATCGCCTATTCGCCGCTCGCCATCGGTGAGGCCGACGGCGATCCCGCCCTCAAGTACGTCGCCGAGACGAAGAAGTGGCCGTCGCCGGGTGTGCGCTGGCGGATCTACCTGATCCGCCACAGTCCCGTCGTCGAGGCGCTGCCGCGCCTGCCCAACGTGATCGCGAACTCGGCGACGCGCATTCAGTGGCTGAACGCCAACGTCACCTGGTGGATGAACCAGGACCTCTGGCCGGTGCTCGCCGCGGCGAGCGGGCCCAGCTCGTGGCCGCGCGCGAGTGGTGTGACGCACATGAAGGTGGCGGCGGCCAAGGCCACGCGCATCAGTCACGTCGTCATCGGCACGCAGAGCGTGTCCTTCCACGTGACGCGACTCGGCACGCCGGTGCTGGTGAAGGTCTCGTACTACCCGCGCTGGCACGCGTCGGGAGCGACCGGACCCTATCGCGTGAGCCCGAACCTGATGGTGGTGGTGCCCACCAGCCACGACGTGACACTCAACTACTCGTCCACGCCCGAGGTCCTCTGGGGCAACGTCGTCAGCGACGCCACGGCCCTCGCCGGCGCTCTCTACGCGTGGTGGTGGATCCGGCGACGTCGCGCGTCGCCCCTCGGCGCAACGGAGGGCCCGCAGTAAGGTAGGGACCCGTGGACACGTCCGTCATCTTCAAGGCCTATGACGTGCGCGGCACCTACCCCGACCAGCTCGACGAGAGCGTGGCCCGGGCGGTCGGCTCGGCCTTCGCCGACCACGTGGCGGCCCCGTCGGTGCTGATCGCCCGCGACATGCGCGCCTCGGGCGTGGCCCTGTCGGCCGCGTTCGCCGAGGGCGTGCGCGCCCGCGGCGTCGAGGTGATCGACATCGGCCTGGCCTCGACCGACCTGTTGTACTTCGCCTCGGGCTACCTCGACGCGCCCGGCGCCATGTTCACCGCCTCGCACAACCCGGCCGCCTACAACGGCATCAAGCTCTGCCGGGCCGGCGCCCGGCCGATCGG
>DATIVP010000044.1:0-3570 GCA_035465755.1 Acidimicrobiales bacterium
CGTCGAAGAAGTGTCGAGCCACGTCGAGGTGGGCCCCGCGCCACGCGAAACGCGGCGCATCCTCGCATCTCACGCGGGGGATCTCGATCGCGTCAGTGCGAGCGTGCGTCCTCGACCACATCGCGGCCGGGCCGATCTGGCGCAGTGCGGTCAGGGCGTAGCTCGCCCCGGCCGGTGCGGTCGCCTCGATCACCGTCACGGTATCGACGCTCAGGCGATAACCCTCGTCCCCGAAACCCTCAACCTCGCGCAGGACGATGGGTCCGCTCTCGGCGACCGCCACGTCCCAGCCGAGTGCGTCGGCGAGGTCCGCGCCAAAGCGCCGGGCGACTCCCTCAAAGGCGGTGTCGGTCGCGATGTGAAGCGGCGAGGTCCAGGTCACCGTGCCCTCGCCCGGCGCGAAGGACGCGGGGCGTGGCAGGAGACGATTCACGCCGTGACCGCGTAGCAGGCCACCCGCTGGGTCGGCGAGAGCGACACCGGGGCCGGTGTCGACGCGCGACACTGGTCCATGGCCAGTGGGCAGCGCGGCGCGAAGCGACATCCCGGACCCGGGTTGATGACCTTGGGCGGTTCGCCGAGATCGGTGACGCTCGCGTCGTCGGACAAGGGCAGGCGAGGGTCGGGGGCGGTGGACATCAACAGGCGCGTGTAGGGGTGTTGAGGCGAAGAGATGACCTCCTCGGTGAGTCCCTCTTCTACGATGCGCCCCGCGTAGAGGACGATCATGCGGTCCGCCACGTAACGCGCACTCGCGAGATCGTGGGTGATGTAGAGCAACGAGACACCTTCTCGATCGCGCAGGTCCTTCATCACGTTGAGCAGTCCGATCCGAATCGACACGTCGAGCATCGAGACCGGCTCGTCGGCGAGGATCAGCGACGGACGAGACGCCAGCGCTTGGGCGAATCCGAGACGCTGACGCTGACCCCCGGAGAGTTCGTGGGGGAATCGGCGCAGGACTTCCGCCCCCGGAGTGAGACCGACCCGCTCGACGAGTGAGATCGCCTCTTCATGTCGCGCGCTGGCGTTGAGGTCGCTGCGATGCAGCTTGAGCGAGCGCTCGAGGCTGTGGCCCACCCGCAACACGGGGTTGATGGACCCGAAGGGGTCCTGAAAGACCATCGGCATTCGCCCGCGCACTCGTCGGCTCGATCGACGTCCGATCGGCTGGCCCTCGAAGGTGATCGAACCCGCGGATGGTGGGTAGAGCCCGGCCAGCACGCGCGCGATCGTCGACTTTCCCGAACCCGACTCGCCGACGAGGGCCACGATCTCGCCCGCGCCGACCTCGAAGGTCACCTCATCGGTCGCGTGCAGGATCCCACGCGAGCGGAAGCCGCCCACGCGAAAGAAGCGTGACAGGCCCGCAACACTCAGAATGCTCTCGGTCATCGCCGCACCACCGGATGGATCAGGTGGCAGCGCACCGAGCGTCCGTCATCGTCGATCAGCTCGGGATGAAGTGTGCGACAGTCATCCATCACCTGCGTGCAGCGCGGGGCGAACAGACAGCCCTCGGGCGGATTCACCAGCGAGGGCGGGTTCCCGGCGATGCCGGTCAGCGCGCGTGGCGCGCCCAGCAGTGACGGGAAGGCGTCCATGAGTCCGTGGGAGTAGGGGTGCTGAGGACTGTCGAACACCGCGCGGGTCGAGCCGAGCTCCATGACCTCGCCGGCGTACATCACGGCCAGTCGGTCCGAGAAGTGCGACACCACGCTCATGTCGTGGGTCACGAAGAGGACCGAGAAGCCCAGCTGCTCGCGCAGCGTCTGGACCTGGCGCATGAGCGAGCGCTGGGCCACGACGTCAAGGGCCGACGTGGGCTCGTCCATGATGACGAGCTTGGGCTCGAGCAGCAGGGCCATGGCTATCATCGCACGCTGGCGCATCCCGCCCGAGAGCTGAAAGGGATAGCTCTTCAGATGCGCCGGGTCGATCGAGACCATGGCGAGCACCTCGGCGCAGCGCTGGGCGATGTGCGCGTCATCCCAGTCGGTGTGCGCGCGGCACACGTCGGCGAGCTGCGCACCGATGGACATGGTGGGATTGAGAGCGTTCATGGCGCTCTGCATCACGACCGAGAAATCCCGCCAGCGATGACGGCGGAGCTCTTCTGGCGTGAGGGTCGTCAGGTCCACGCCGTCGAAGATCACCGTGCCGCCGACCTGGCTCGCCGGATAGGCCAGGAGCTGGGCGATCGCGAAGAGCATCGTCGACTTGCCACAGCCAGACTCACCGACGATCGCGAGGAACTCGCCGCGCGCCAGGTCGAAGGACACGCCGTTTACCGCCCGTGCCGGACCCGCGGGCGTCTCGTAGTCCACGCGCAGGTCGCGCACGCTCAGCAGATCGCTCACGCCGCCACCTTGGCGCGTCGGCGCGTCACCGGGCGCAGGGCCGGGTTGGCCACCTCATCGAACGCGTAGTTGAGGAGGGCGAGCGCACTGCCCAAGACGGCGATCGCGATGCCCGGAGCCAGGGCCCACAGCGGCAGCCCGGTGGCCAGGGCCTCGTTGTTCTGGGCCCAGTAGAGCATGGTGCCCCACGATTCGGTGTTGATGTTGCCGAGTCCCACGAACTGCAGGCCCGACGCGGCCAGTACCGCGTAGAGGGCCGCGCCGAGGAAGTTCGCCACGATCAAGGACGTCATCGGCGGCAGCAGTTCAACCACGATGACGTACCAGCTCGACTCGCCGCGCGCCTTGGCCGCCAAGAGGTAGTCGCGGTTGCGCAATGACAGCGCCTGGACACGCAGCTGTCGAGCGCCGTAGGACCAGCCGGTGAAGACGAGAACGCCGACCATCAGCCAGAAGCTGGCGTTCTTCAGGTAGGCGGTGATCACGATGATGAGAGGAAACGTGGGAATCACCAGCACCACGTCCGTGAGCATCGAGAGAAGGTCGTCGAGCCAACCGCCGATGTAGGCGGCACTCACGCCAACGATCACGGAGATCACCGTGGAGAAGAAGCCGACGATGAGCGCGATGAAGACGCTCTGGCGGGTTCCGGCGATCAACTGGCTGAAGACGTCCTGACCGAAGGACGTGGTGCCCAAGAGGTGCGACCACGACAGGCCCACGCCCGGCGTGAAGGTCTCAGCCGTCGGGTCATAGGGCGTGAACCAGGTCGGAAAGATCGCGATGACGAGCAAGATGAACAGGATGATCGAGCCGGCGGCCGCCTTCTTGTCGCGGCGCAAGAACGCGCCGGCGCGGCGCAGCGCACGGGCGATGACGACGAGTGCCTTCACGCGCTGCTCCGGGTGCGCGGGTCGAGGATCGCCGTGGCGACGTCAGAGGGGAAGATCGCGAAGAGCACCGCCACGGTGATGAGTAGAAAGAGCGACTGCATGAGGGGAAAGTCCTCGCTCTGGACCGCCTGGAGCAGCATGAAGCCGAGGCCCGGATAGTTAAAGACGTACTCGACGAGAATGGCCCCGGAGATGACGAAGCCGAGTGACATGGCAAAACCCGTCAGGTTGGGCAGGAGGGCGTTGCGTCCGGCGTAGTGCCACAGGATCCGGCGAGGCTTGAGACCCTTGGCCCGAGCCATCTTCACGTAGTCCTC
>DATIVP010000045.1:0-13168 GCA_035465755.1 Acidimicrobiales bacterium
TCGATGTTCAAGATCTCGTTATACGTGGGCAGAACCACCAAAACGCGCACCGGACGATTCTAGTTTGGCCCTCTAGACTGCACTTTCAGGCCCGGAGCGGCCACACGAAGAAGGTCCATGCCCGAACCCAGTCCTCGCAAGCGCTTCGCGATGCCCCGAGAGATCCGCATCATCCTGAGCGTGGGTCTCTTGGTCTTTGTCTTCGAGTACTTCGTCATACCTCAGTTCTCGTCCGCGCATCCCAGGCAGAGCCTGCACCTGCTGTCCTCGCTCAACCCCTTCGTCGTGGCGCTGGCCATCGTCTTCGAGTTGGCCGCCATCTACTCCTACGTCGAGTTGACGCGCACCGTCCTCTTCCCCTACTCCCCGCGGCGCTTTGACACGCTGCGCGTCAACCTGGCCGGCCTGGCCATCAGCCACGTCGTGCCCGGCGGCACCGCGCCGGCGGGCGCGCTCTCGTATCGGATCTTCAACGAGCTGGGCGTGCCCAAGGAGACCAACGCCTTCGGCCTGGCGACCCAGGGCACGGGCTCGGCGGTGGTGCTGAACCTGATCTTCTGGGTGGCGCTGGTGATCTCGATCCCGCTGCGCGGGTTCAACCCCTCCTACGGATTCGCCGCCCTCGCCGGGGTGTTCCTGCTCGCCGCCTTCTTCGGCACCCTGGTGCTGCTCACGCGCGGCCAGCGCCACGCCGACGCCTGGCTGCGGGCCATCGCCGCGCGCATCCCGGCCATGGACCCCGACAAGGTCTCGGCCCTGCTCGAGAAGGTCGCCGAGCGAATCAAGGTCCTGATCAGCAACCGGCGCACCCTGTGGTGGGCCTTCACCTGGGCCGGGCTCAACTGGATCTTCGACGCGGCCTGCCTGTGGGTCTTCATCTGGGCCTTCGGCCACGTGATGTCGCCCATCGACCTGCTCGTCGCCTACGGCCTGGCCAACGTGCTGGCGGCCATTCCCATCACGCCCGCCGGTCTGGGTGTCATCGAGGGCGTCCTGATCGGCACCATCGTTCCCTTCGGCGTGCCCCACAGCCAGGCGATCCTCGCCGTGCTCTCCTACCGCCTGGTGAACTTCTGGATCCCCATCCCCATCGGCGGAGCCGCCTACGCGAGCCTGCAGTGGCGCCGCGAGGTCAGCGCGCCGCCAGAGAGCGGGAACGGGCCAGCGACCGCCGTTTGAACTCCTCCTGGGCGGAGAACTCCTCGACCGACGTGACGCGCCGCCACCGTCGATCGGTGCCGAGCTGCCAGGTGAAGCGGTCATCGCGCCACGTGACCTCGAAGGCCTCTACGATCTCGGCCGCGAGGGAGGGATCCTCGATGGGCACCATGACCTCGACGCGACGATCGAGGTTGCGCTCCATCAGGTCCGCCGAGCCGATGAACACCGCGAAGTCCTGGCGGCCCGCCTCGCCGAAGATGAAGAGCCGCGAGTGCTCGAGGAATTCGCCCACCAGCGAGTGCACCGTGATGTTCTCCGAGAGCCCCTCGATGCCCGGACGCAGGCAGCACAGCGTGCGCACCTCCAGGCGAATCGCAACCCCGGCGCAGCTGGCGTCGTAGAGCGCGTCAATGATGCTCGGGTCGGTCAGGCCGTTCACCTTGATCGCGATCCGCCCGCGCTCGCCGAGGTCGCGTTGCAGGTTGATCAGCTCGATGATGCGCGAGCGCGAGAGCGTCGGGCTCACGATGATCTTGCGGTAGTTGGCGTTGCGCGCGAAGCCGGTCAGGAAGTTGAACAGCTCGCCGATGTCGTGCGTGATGTCGGGATCGCACGTCAGCAGGCCGAAGTCCTCGTAGGTGCGCGCGGTCTTGGAGTTGTAGTTGCCCGTCGCCACGTGGACGTAGCGCGCGGTGGTGTCGCCCTCGCTGCGCACGACGAGCGCGGTCTTGGAGTGGGTCTTGAGGCCCACCACCCCGTAGACGACGTGCACGCCCGCGTCTTCGAGGGCCTTGGCCCATTCGATGTTGGCCGCCTCATCAAAGCGCGCCTTCAGCTCGACGAGGGCCACGACCTGCTTGCCCCGTTCGGCCGCACGAATCAGCGCTCCCACCACCGGTGAGTCACCCGACGTGCGATAGAGGGTCTGCTTGATGCCGACCACCTTGGGGTCGTCGGCCGCCTGGGCGATGAACATCTCGACCGAGTCCGCGAAGGACTCGTAGGGGTGATGCAGCAAGATGTCGCCCTCGCGGATGGCGGCGAAGATGTCGCCCACGTGATCGCCGGCGAGCAGGCGCGCTGGCGTCAGCGGCGACCAGCCCTCGCCCTTCAAATCGGGACGGTCGAAGGCGTAGAGGCCCCACAGGTCGTGCAGGCCAAGCGGCGCGTCGGTCACGTAGACGTTGGAGGGGTCGAGGTCGAGTTGGTCAACGAGCAGGTCCAGGTAGTCCTTGGACATGCCGCTTTGGATCTCGACGCGCAGGGCCTCGCCAAAGCGCCGGCGGCGCAGCTCGACCTCGAGAGCGACCAGCAGGTCGTCGGCTTCGTCCTCTTCGAGGGTCAGGTCGGCGTTGCGCGTCACGCGAAAGAGGTCCGCCCGCCCCAGGGTCATGCCCGGAAAGAGTCGCCCCAGGTTCGCCATGATCAACTCTTCGAGCAAGCACCAGCGACCAGCGCCGGTGGAGAGAAAGCGCGGCAACGAGTTGGGGACCTTGATACGGGCGCTTCGCTCCTCGCCCGTGGCGTCGTCGCGCACGGTCACCGCGATGTTGAGCGAGAGGTTCGAGATCATCGGGAAGGGATGCCCGGGGTCGACGGCGAGCGGGGTCAGCACCGGATAGACGTTCTCGTCGAAGTAGGTAGAGAGTCGCTCCACCTCGGCCTCGGTCAGATCGGCGTGATGCACCAGGGCGACACCGCTGCGCGCGAGTTCGGGCACGAGTTGATCGAGCACCACGCGATCCTGGCGCTCGACGAGCCAGAGCACGCGCTCGCGGATGGCGGCGAGCTGCTGGCGCGGACGCACGCCGTCGACCGAGGGGGTCTGGACGCCCGCGGCCACCTTGTCCTCCAGGCTGACCACGCGCACCTGGAAGAACTCGTCGATCATGTCCGCGAAAATCGCCACGAACTTGCAGCGCTCCAGGACCGGCAGGCGGTGGTCCTCGGCGAGGTCGAGCAGGCGCGCGCCGAACTCGAGGCGCGACAGTTCACGACTCGAGAAGCGCTCCGGTCCGAACGCGTTGAGATCCAGGGCCACTGTCGCCGAACTCCTAATCACGCCGCAATTTGCTTCAAGCGTACGACTACTCTAAGGAGGTGGCGAGACACCGCAGTCAGGTCGCGGGGGCGGCCCGCGAGCCGAGGCCCTCGCGATCGACCGAACTGGTCCTGATGGCGCTCGCCTGGATCGTCGTCACCGCGTTCTACGTGCTCGCCTCGCTGGGCGCACAGGGCCAGATGCCCCAGCGACTCGGCCTCTTTCTGACCGTGATCGTCGGGGTGTCGCTGCTGTTGCACGTGGCGATTCGCGTGCTCGCGCCGCGCTCCAGCCAGGTTCTCTTGCCCATCGCGACGTTTTTGAACGGCATTGGCTACGTGGAGATCGCTCGCTGGAACCCGGTGCGCGCGGGGTATCAGGCCCTGTGGTTCCTCATCTCGGCCGTCGCCGTCGTGGTCACACTGGCCGTGGTTCGCCGCGTGCGCGACCTCGACCGGTACCGATACCTCACTCTCGTGGGTGCCATGGTTCTTCTGCTCTCGCCACTGCTGCCGGGGATCGGCCTGACCGTCTACGGCGCTCGCCTGTGGGTCGCGATCGGCCCCATCACCTTCCAGCCGGTCGAAGTCGCCAAGATCCTGCTCGCTTTCTTCTTCGCCTCGTACTTCGCGGCCAATCGCGAACTGCTCTCCACGCCCACCCAGCGTCTGATGGGACGTCTCATCGTCCCGCCCAAGGTCCTGATCCCGATCCTCGTCGCCTGGGGATTCGCCGTGGCCATCCTGGGCGTCGAGAACGACATCGGCTTCGCGGTCCTGATCTTCGGGCTCTTCATCTCGATGCTGTGGGTCACCACGGGCCTCAAGACGTACGTCGTACTCAGCCTCGGCCTGCTCGCCGGCGGCGCGGTGATCGCGGCCAACTACTTCTCCCAGGTTCAAGTCCGCGTCAGCCAGTGGCTCGACCCCTGGTCGGCGGCGAACTTCGCGATCTCCCACCAGCTCGCCTACGGATGGTTCTCGCTGGCGGCGGGCGGCGTCACCGGCACCGGCCTGGGACTCGGTCAGAGCGGCACGGTGCCCGAGATCACGTCGGACATGATCTTCGCGGCCGTCGGCGAGGAGCTCGGGTTCGTCGGCATCATCCTCGTGCTCGCGCTCTTCGCGCTCTTCGTCGGCGAGGGCTTTCGCATCGCCCAGCGCGCCCACTCGGACTACGTGCGACTCGTCGCGACGGCCCTGACGGCGACGGTGGGCATCCAGACCTTCGTCATCATGGGCGGGGTGCTGCGCCTGCTGCCCCTTACGGGTGTCACCCTTCCCTTCATGGCCTACGGGGGCAGTTCGCTGCTCGCCAACTACGTGATCGTGGCGCTGCTGCTGCGAATCAGTCACGAGAACAACGTCGAGGTCCACGGCGGCGAGATCCGCGCCCTCTCCTTCGCCGATCTCTAACGTAAATCACCGCCGCGTCGGCGCCGCGAGAATTACGCTTCATCAATGAGCCGCGTGATCGTCGACCCCGAGACCATCCGCGCGCTTCCCCCCTCGCAGCCCTCGCACTTTCGCGGCGACATCCAAGGGTTGCGCGCGATCGCGGTGTTGCTCGTCGTCCTCGACCACGCCGGCGTGCCCGGCTTCGAGGGTGGCTACGTCGGCGTGGACGTCTTCTTCGTCATTAGCGGCTACGTGATCACCGCACTGCTTTTGCGTCAGGGATCACGTCACCTGTGGTCCAACCTCGCCACCTTCTACGCACGGCGCATTCGACGCATCGTTCCAGCCGCCACCGTGGTGCTCGTCGCCACGGTACTCGTCGCGTACTTCACGCTGGGCGCGAACTTCAACCCCCAGCTGCTGGGCGACGCGCGCTGGGCGTCGCTCTTTGCGGCGAACTTCCGTCTGATCGCGACCGGCAGCAACTACTTCATCCCCGGGGTCTCGCCGTCACTGATCACCCACTACTGGTCCCTCGCGGTCGAAGAGCAGTTCTATCTCGTCTATCCGCTGGCTGTCTTTCTCCTCACGCGCTCGAGCGTCGAGCATCGTCGGCGCGCGAACCTCGCGATCGTCCTCGTCCTCGGCGTCGCCGTCTCGGCCTGGTGGTCGTTTCACCAGACTCCCCTCGCTCCCGTTGACGCCTACTACTCGCCCTTCACCCGATTCTGGGAGCTCGGACTCGGCGGACTGGCGGCGCTGGTCCCTTCAACCTGGACCCGTCGCGCGCCGCGTCTCAACGCCGTGGCGTCGCTGCTCGCCCTCGTCGTCCTCGGCTACGGGGTCGTGCACCTCAACGCGACGAGCAGCTATCCCGGGGTGCTCGCCTGGATCCCGTGCGCGGCGAGCGCCGTCATGCTCGTCACCGGCACCGTCCAGGCCCGCGGCGGGCCGGCCACCTGGCTCGCCTGGCGCCCGTGTCGCTACGTGGGCGACATCTCCTACTCGCTCTACCTCTACCACTACGCGTGGCTGATGCTGCCGCTGCTGTGGGCGTCACCGACGACGACGTGGCAGGCGCGCACCCTCGAGGTGGCGGGGGCCCTTCTGTGCTCGATTCTCTCGTATCACCTGATCGAGAACCCGATTCGACGCTCGGGGCGCCTCGGTCGCGATCGCCTGGCCGCCCTCCTCGTCCTGCTCGTGTGCGTTGCCCTCTCCTGGAACGCGACGCTGCTGGTGGCGCGGCTCGCCCACCTGGCCCTTTCGGTTCATCCACTGATTCCCATGGGGTGACGCGGCGCCAGGGGCACGTGGAAGCTGGCGGCGATGGCCTTGACCACGTAGGTCGCCAACACGTTCTCGCCGATCACGCTGAAGTGGATGCCATCGGTCGCGCGCAAGACCTCGACGCGCGAGCCCACCCGCGCGCTCGCGCGGTAGCCGCCCGTGGGAGTCGCCAGCAGCGACGACGTCGAGATGAAGACCGCCCCCGCAGAGAGCCGGACCCGCTCGGCGTAGAGCGAGTTGAGCAGGGTGACCCCCTGGTTGTAGGTCGTCGGTCGCATCACGGGCAGTCCCACCCAGAGCACGTAGGCGCCCGCGCGCCGGGCGAGGCTGAGGATCTGGTCGATGTTGCCGCGATAGGCGTTGCGCCAGTCCATCGTCGCGAAGGAGACGGCGTGGCCGCTCCTCGACATGCCCTGCTGGTCGTTCGCCCCGAGGCAGACCACGACGAGGTTGGGCCGATACCTCGCGAGGAGGTGCTTGAAGTGCTCGGGCCAGTTGTAGTACCACGTGGCGGCAAGCCCCGTCGAGGAGACGTCGGCCTGGACGAGGTCGAGTCCGGGCACCGAGGAGATCTCGCGCTGAAGTCCCCATCCGAGATCGGCACCGATCGAGTCGCCGATCTCGAGGATTCGGCAGTGTCGCAACGGCGTCGTGCGCACCCGCGACGCCACGGTGGACGAGACGCTGGTCGACGAGCTGGTCGGGCTCGTCGGATCCAACTGGTGCAGTCCGCAGCCGCGCAGTGCGCGAAACGAGGCGAAGGGCCCCGCGGTCGAGCCCGCTTCGAGGAAGGGCGCCACGAGCGTCGTCGTCGGCGTCGTGGATCGCGTCGACGTCGTGGTCGTTGTGCTACTCGTCGCGCTCGTACTGGTTGAGGGCGCCTTCGCCCCCGGGCGCGTCAGGGAGACCCCCGAGACGACAAGGGCGAGCAGGGCAGTCGCGAGTCCGACCCTGAGTGGCCAACGACGTGTGGCGTCCACCCCTCCTACCCGGCCGTGCGCCACCCTGACTCCTTCTGACGTCCCCTCCAGGCCCGGGTTCAACTACCTAGAACCGTAGCGCGAGACGTCGGGGTTGAATCCGCGCTAGTCGGCGAGGAGGATCTCCTCGTTGCACAGCACCGGCGCCGGCACGCGCTGGCGCTGGGCGATGACCAGCGCGTCACTCACGCGACAGTCGAACACCTCGCGCCCGCGTGGGGTCATCAGATCCAGCTCGGCGTAGAACACGCCCGCCTCAAAGCGCACGATCCGCGCCGAGATCACGTCGGCGCGCAGGCGCGCGAGCATCTCGGCCACTAGCTCGTGGGTGCCCGGTCGGCGCCCCGCCACGGCGTTCAGCGCGTTGTGCAGCGCCTGGGCCTCGGCGAGGGCGATGGGAATCGACAGGTACCGGTACGGCAGGTCCGCCTCCATCAGGTGGACCTGGGGCGAGGACTCGCCCAGGTCGAAGAGAACCGACTCGATGCTCATCACCTTGTAGGCGACGTCCTCGGCCGCCGGCCCGGCCGCGGCAGCGATGTCGGAGGCGAGCGTCTCCTCGGCCGCGGTGTCGGCGTCGGTGGCGTCGGGGGTGTCGGTCACGAGTCGAGGCTAATTGGTCGAGCGGCGAGAGACCGACAGTACGAGTCCGCCCGCGGTGTAAAAGACCAGCGCGGCCGAGCCGCCGTAACTGAGAAACGGCAGCGGGATGCCGGTCACCGGCATGATGCCCATCGTCATGCCGATGTTCTCAAAGCAGCTGAAGGCGAAGAAGATGAAGACGCCCAGGCTCAGCACCCGGCCCATGATGTCGCGTGAGTTGCGCCCGATGACGAACATCCGCCAGGCCACGAAGGCGAGCAGGAGGATGATGGTGACCGAGCCGATGAAGCCCAGCTGTTCGCCGATCGCCGTGAAGATGAAGTCCGTGCGCTGCTCGGGCACGTAGCCGAGCACCGTCTGGAGGCCCTTGAAGAGGCCCGCGCCGTGCAGGCCGCCCGAGCCGATCGCGCTCTTGGCGTTGCTCACCTCGTAGTTCAAGGTCACCAGAGCGGGGTTGGTCGAGTTCTGGTTGAGAAACGACACGAAACGATCGACCTGGTAGCGGTGGAGAATCTGGAAGTAGACGGCGCCGGCCATGCCGACCGAGCCCACCACCGCCAGAAACGTCATGAAACGAGGGGGCACACCGGCGATGACCATCATCGCGGAGACGACCAGGACGATGATGATCGCCGTTCCGAGGTCGGGTTGGAGGACGATCATGCCCAGCGGCACCGCCGCCATGAGAAGGAGGCGCACCACGTCGTACATGCTCAGCCCCTCGGGACGACGATGCACGTAGGTGGCGACGGCGAGGATCAAGATGAGGACGGTGAACTCGCTGGGCTGGATCTGGATCAGCCCGAGGTTGTACCAGCGCTGGGCGCCGAGCGAGCTCTGGCCCACGACGAAGACGCCGGCCAGTCCCAGGAGGGCCATCACGTAGAGCGGCGTCGCGAGCACCTCGAAGCGCCGGTAGTCAAAGAGCGAGATCACGAACATGATCCCGATGCCGGCGATCACGAAGACGCCCTGGCGCTCGAGGTAGTAGTGCGGGTTGTAGCCGGCGTTGGCCAGCGGCGCGCGCGTCGCGCTGTAGATCATGAACGCACCGACGAGCCCGAGCGCGATGAGGCCCCACAGCAGTCCGAGGTCGACCCGGTCCCGGCTGCGCAGGCGGTCTGTGATCGCCGCCAACGTGTCGGTCACGCGATCACCTCCATTAACGCCTCGCCGTCCATCGGCACGCCCCACCACCACGACATCTGGCGTGCGGCCTGGTAGGCCAGCATCCCCAGCCCGTTGGCGCTGCGACAGCCCCGCTCCTCGTAGGCCATCAACCACGGCGAGCGGCGCGGTTCATAGGTTATGTCCACCGCCACGGTCTCATTCGTCACGCCCGGAAGTACCTGATCATCACGACCGTGCACCGGCGTCGTGTTGACCACCAGGTCATAGGCGTCCGCCACCCCCACCACGTCGTAGCGCTCGGCCAGCCAGGCCACGCGCTCGGGGCTTCGCCCGAGGACGTGCACGCGCGAAGCCCCGTGGCTCGCCAGCGCGTCGACGACGCCGCGCGCCGCTCCCCCGGCGCCGATGACCGCGACGGACAGGCCCGCCGGCGCGAGGCCCCACGCGGCGCCGAGGGCGTCGACGAATCCCTCGCCGTCGGTGTTGGCGCCGTGGACCAGCCCCTCGTGCCAGCGCAGGGAGTTCACCATCGACGTGCGCGTCGCGGCGCCGTCGAGGTGCGAGCACAGGGATGCGGCGAGCTCCTTTAACGGCATCGTCACCGAGAGCGCGTCGAAGCGTTCACCGAGCAGCCCCTCGAGCGACGCGAACTCCTCGAGTGAGATCGCAACACGCTCCGAGGTTCCCGTCAGGCCCGCGAGCGCCAGGCCGGCCTCGTGCAAGCGCGGCGAGAGCGAGTGCTCGATGGGAAAACCGACAACGCCCAGGCGCCAGTTCATCCAATGCCCCGCGACGCGGCCAGCTTCTCATTGGCCAGCTGTTCGGCGAAGGTCGTGGCGAAGGCTTCGGTGCCGCTCTGGTCGATGACCGTGAAGTAGAGCCACGGGCCCGGCGGCGCGTGCAGCACCGCGTGAAGAGAGTCGGCCGAGACCGTGCAGATCGGCGTCGGAGTGAGCCCGCTGTTGAGATACGTGTTGTAGGGCGAGGGGGTCTGGAGCATGGCGTGGGTGACGGCACCTCCGTCGCGGCCCAGCGCGTAGAGCACCGTCGCATCCATCTGGAGGGGTCCGCCTCGCGCGAGGCGATTGAAGATGACGCGGGCGACCTTGGGCATGTTGCGCGGGTAGTAGCCCTCCTTCTCCACGATCGAGGCGGCGATGAGGAGCTGATAGGCGTTGAGGCCCTCGACCGTCGTCGTGGGCGAGAGGCCCTGCGCGCGGGCGAGGGCGGCGAAGGAGGACTCCATGCGCGCGAGCAGCTTGCTCGGCGTCATCGAGGGCGTGATGACGTACTCACCCGAGCCGATGAGGCCCTCGAGGGAGCCGTTGGGGTGATAGGGGCTCGCCGCGGCGGCCGCGGTGGCGTCCTTTAAGAACGCCTCGGCGTAGGTGTTGCCCACCGCGCTGGCCACCTTCAGGGCGACCTCGTGCAACGTCAGGCCCGGATTGACCGTGACGACCTGGACGTTGGGGCCGACCGAGAGGATCGACTTCACGTGGGCGAAGGACGAGTTCTGTGCGATCTCGTAGGAGCCGGGTAGCACCGTCGGTGCGCCGAAGATCACCAGGTCGGCGCGAAAGGCGAGCGGCGAGTGGATGACCCCGGCGCTGTGCAGCTCCGCGGCGATTCTCGAGAGCGAGTCACCGCTATTGACGGTGACGATCACCGGCTTGCCGGGCCCGCCCAGGGCGACCGCCTGCATCGCGAACCAGAGCAGGCCGAGGGCGAATAGCCCACCGACGACCCCCACCAGCGCCCACACCCTACGCACGCTTTCCCTCCAAGAAACTCTGGAGCATCACGACCGCCGCCGCCGAATCGATGCGCGCGCGCTGCTCGCGTGCGCGGTGCCCCGCCCCGGCGAGTGAGCGGCTGGCCTCAACGGTCGTCAGGCGCTCGTCGAACTGGATGACCTCACGCGGCGAGAGGGCCGTCGCGAGACTCGCGAAGAGCTCGTCGGCGAGGGCCGTCGACGCGGTCGGCGCGCCGGCGAGTGAGAGCGGGCGTCCGACGACGACCAGTTCGACCGACTCCTCGTTGACCGCGCGTTCGATGGCCGCGACCAGCGTCTCGTCGACCGTGAGCGCCTCGCGCGGAAAGGCCATCGTGCGCGCCGAGTCGCTGATCGCCACCCCGCAGCGCTTGGTCCCCGGGTCGAGGCCCAAGACACGTGCCACGGCTAGATCGCGGCGGCTGCGCGCAAGACCCGCTCGATGCCGCTGGCGTCTCGTCCTCCGGCGACCGCCAGGCGCGAAGACCCCCCGCCGCCACCGCCGACCAGCGCGGCGAGGTCCTTGACCAGCGCGACGGCGTCGAGGGAGCCGTCGGTCGCCACCACCAGGGCCACCTTGTCGTCGTCGCTCTCGCCGACGAGCACGACGAGTCGTCGCCCGCGGCGCTGCAGTTCTTGAGCCACGCTGCGCAGCGCGTCGCCGCCGTAGCCATCCAGGCGTCCGAGCACCGTGTCGCCCTCGGCGCCAGCGAGCTGATCGGTCACCACCGAGAGCTGGGCCTGGCGCAGCGAACCGAGCTGGGTCTCCATCTCACGCTGGCGCGCGAGCAGACGCTCGAGGGCGGGAGTGATGTTCTCGGTCGAGGTCTTTAGAATCGCGGCCACGCTCGCCAGGGCGGCCTCCATCTCCACGCTGCGCCGCTGGGCGGCGAGGGCCGAGACCGCCTCGAGGCGCCGGGTGTTGGCCCCGATGGAGCCCTCCGAGACGATCTGGATCTGTCCGATGTCGCCGAGGCGGTCGACGTGGGTGCCCCCACAGAACTCGAGGCTGTGGCTGCCCGCGCGCACGACGCGCACGCGGTCGCCGTACTTGTCGCCGAAGAAGGCGACGGCGCCCATCTTCTCGGCGTCGGCCTTGGAGGTCTGGATCGTCTCGACGCCCTCGTTGGCCACTACGTCGGTGTTGACCATGGTGAGGATCGCCGCGACCTCCTCCGTGGCCAGGCCCTGGCCATGGGAGAAGTCAAAGCGAAGCCGATCGGGCCCGACGAAGGATCCCTGCTGGCGCACGTGGTCGCCGAGCACGCTGCGCAGTCCCGCGTGCAGCAGGTGCGTCGCCGTGTGGTTGCGTCGGGTGGCTTCGCGCCGCGTCGGATCGATGGTGGCCACGGCGACCTGGCCGGGCACGATGGTCCCCTCCAGGGTCCCGCGGTGGGCGACGAGGCCACCCGCGACGCTCTGGGTGTCGGTGACGCTGAATCGCCCGGACTCGGTAACGATGGTGCCGGTGTCGCCCACCTGGCCACCGGATTCGGCGTAGAAGGGGGTCGACTCGAGGAAGAGCTCGCTCACGCCCTCGCCTTCGAGCACGCCGATCACGGTGGACTCCACGCTGTAGCGCGTGACGTCGCGTCCGACGAACTCGGTCGCCCCGTGAGCCTCGAGCAGGTCGCGATAGTGCGACTCGTCGGCCAGGTGAAGGGTCTTGGCCGCCGCGCGGGCCCGCTCGCGCTGGGCGGCCATGGCCGCGTCGAAGGCCGCGCGCTCGACGGCGAGGCCCGACTCGGCGACGATCTCGCTGGTCAGCTCGACGGGAAAGCCGTGCGTGTCGTGCAGCTTGAAGGCGACCTCACCGGGAAAGACCGTGAGCGAGGACGCCAGCACCTCGTCGCGCGCCTCTTCGAGAAGGCTCATGCCGGTGCGCAGCGTGCGGTTGAACCCCGCCTCTTCGCGTTCGAGGACTTCGATGATCAGTTCGCGGTCCTTCTCGAGGACGGGATAGGCCGAGCCCATCTTGGCGATCGTCGCGTCGACCAGGGTCGCGGCCAGAGGGGCCTCGTGGCCCCCGCGCCGAGCGGCGAGCACCGCGCGGCGGATGATGCGACGCAGCACGTAGCCGCGTCCCTCGTTCGAGGGCAGCACGCCGTCGGCCACCAGCATCGTCATGGCCCGCCCGTGCTCGGCGATGCGCCGAATCGCCACGTCGGTCGTCTCGTTGGACCCGTAGGGGGTCTTGACCATCCTCGCCGCCGCCTCGATGAGCGGAGCGAAGAGATCGGTCGCGAACACGCTGTCGACGCCGTTGAGGATCGAGAGGACCCGCTCGAAGCCGGCGCCGGTGTCGATGTTCTTGCGCGGCAGCTCGACCAGGGGCTGGCCGGGCTCGCGCTCGTACTGCATGAAGACGAGGTTCCAGAACTCGAGGAAGCGCTCGTCGCCGCCGAAGGCCGGCCCCCCGTCGGCGCCGTAGGCGGGTCCCTTGTCAAAGAAGATCTCCGAGCACGGCCCGCACGGCCCGGTCTCGCCCATCACCCAGAAGTTGTCCTCGTCGAGGCGCTGGATGCGATCTGCTGGCACGCCGACCTGGTCGCGCCAGATCTCCGCGGCCTGGTCGTCGGAGTCGTGCACCGTGACCCACAGGCGCTCGGGATCGAGTCCGAAGCCCTCCGTGATCAGGCCCCAGGCGTAGGTGATGGCGCCCTCTTTGAAGTAGTCGCCGAAGGAGAAGTTGCCCATCATCTCAAAGAACGTCAGGTGGCGGCTGGTGGTGCCGATCTGGTCGATGTCGGGGGCGCGAAAGCACTTCTGCACCGTGACCGCGCGCGGGAACGGC
>DATIVP010000046.1:0-3882 GCA_035465755.1 Acidimicrobiales bacterium
ATGATCGCCAAGGTGCTTCGCGCCAACGGCGTCGTTGACACCGACCCGTACCGCAAACTGGGACGCAACCAGCTTCGCATCGCGATGTTCCCGAGCGTGGACTCCGAGGACGTCGCCGCGCTGTGCGCGTCGATCAACTGGATCGTCGGGAACCTCTAATTACGAACGAGAGCCGCCGCATCCTCGTCACCGGGGCAACCGGCTACGTCGGGGGGCGGCTCGTACCGCGCCTGCTCGAGGAAGGGTTCGCCGTGCGCTGCCTGGTGCGCACACCGGCCAAGCTCGACGCGGCGACCTGGCGCGAGCGCGTCGAGATCGTCACCGGCTCATTGTCGGATCCCCTCGAGGCCGCGATGCGCGGCGTGGACACCGCGTTCTACCTCGTGCACGGAATCGGCGATGGGGCCGACTGGATCAGCCAGGAGATCCGCGACGCCCGCGCCTTTCGCGTCGCCGCCGAGGCGGCCGGTGTTGCGCGCATCATCTATCTCGGCGGGATGGGACGCGACGACGCCTCGCTCAGCCCGCACCTGGCGAGTCGCCACGCGGTCGGTCGTGAGCTGGCGGCCGGGCCAATCCCCGTGGCCGAGCTGCGCGCGGCCGTGATCATCGGTTCGGGCTCGGCGAGCTTGGAGATGCTGCGCTACCTCGTCGAGGTGCTGCCCATCATGGTGACGCCGCGATGGGTGACGACCAAGTCCCAGCCCATCGCGATCTCCGACGTGCTCGACTACCTGGTGGCCGCGATCGCGACGCCCGAACCGCTGTCGGGCGTCTTCGAGATCGGCGGGCCTGATGTGGTGAGCTACGCCGAGATGATGGCCCTCTACGCCGAGGAGGCGGGTCTTACCAAGCGGCGTCTCCTTCCCGTTCCGGTCTTGACGCCCCGTCTCTCCAGCCACTGGGTGGGACTCGTCACGCCGGTGCCCGCCTCCCTGGCGCGCCCACTGGTCGACAGCCTGGTGAACGAGGTCGTCGTGACCGACGACCGCACGCGCCGCCTGCTCGGCGAACCCCGGCGCAGCCTGCGCGAGGCGATCCGCCTCGCACTCGGGCGCACCCAGAGAGGCGAGGTGCCCACCGCCTTCACCGACGCCGACCTTCAGCCCTTCCGCTCCTACGCAACCGACCCGTCCTGGGCCGGGGGGACCGAATTGCGCGACGTGCGCACCATGAGTACCGCCGCCCCGATTCATCGCGTCTTCGCCGCGATCTCGAGCCTGGGCGGCGAGACGGGTTGGCACGCCGGCGAGTGGCTCTGGCGAGTGCGCGGCTGGATCGACTCGCTCTGGGGCGGGCCCGGGCTGCGCCGCGGACGGCGCGACCCGACGAACCTGCGCGTGGGCGACTTCGTCGACTTCTGGCGAGTCGAGGAGGTCACGGAGCCGAACTCGGTCGTCTTGCACGCCGAGATGGTCCTCCCCGGCGAGGCCTGGCTCGAGTGGCACCTCGAGGAGTCGCGCGGCGCGACGCGCGTCACCCAGATCGCCCGGTTCAAGCCGCGCGGCCTCTGGGGCCGGCTCTACTGGCTCGGCGCCATGCCCTTTCACCGCTTCGTCTTCCCCGGGCTCCTCGCCGGTGTCGTCACCGACGCCGAGCGCGAGCGACCGGCGCGCTAGGCGCGAGAGCTCTCCACGATGGTGCTGCGCGCCGGCGAGCGCCCGGCCTCGACGTCATCGATCCACGCGGCCGTCGTCGTGACGGCGGCGAACTCGGACTGCAGCACCACGCAGACCGTCTCGTGGATGTCCTGGGCCGTGCGCTTGCCCGCCTGGTTGGCGAGATCGAGCGTGCCCGCGGCGTCCTCGAGGAGCTCGACGTCGAACCCGCGGTGCACCGCGTCACGGATCGTCGACTCCACGCAGAGCTGGGTCATGAAGCCCACCACGACGATCGTGTCGACGTCGTGGGCGCGCAGCCACGCGTCGAGCCCGGTGCCGGTGAACGACGACGGCAGCTCCTTGTCCAGGCGCAGGTCGAAGTGGCGCTCGGCGACCACATCGCAGAGCTGGTAGCCGTCGCTGTCGGCCGCAAAGATCGGCGAGTCCGCGCTCGCCCGGTGCTGAACCACCGCGATGGGAAAGTGGTGCCCGGCGGCCGCGTCCATCGCCCGGCCGACGTTGGCCAGGCTCTCGTAGACGTTCGGGTAGCTGATGGGCATCTGGCCCGTGACGTACTCGTTCTGCACGTCGACCACGACGAGGGCGCGACTAGCCATCAGTCGGTGTCGCCGCCCGAGACGTCGGAGACCTTCTGCTTGCCCGCCGAGACGAAGGGCATCATCGTGCGCAGCTTCTTGCCGATCTGCTCGATCGGGTGCTTCTTTCCCGCCTCGCGCAGCTCGCGGTAGCGGGGACGTCCGATCTCGTTCTCCTGGATCCACTCGGCGGCGAACGTGCCGTCTTGGATCTCGGTCAACACCTTCTTCATCTCGGCCTTGACCGAGTCGGTGATGATGCGCGGGCCCCGGGTGAGGTCCCCGTACTCGGCGGTGTCCGACACGCTAAAGCGCATCCCGGTGATCCCCTCTTCGTACATCAGGTCCACGATCAGCTTCAGCTCGTGCAGGCACTCGAAGTACGCGCTCTCGGGCTGATAGCCCGCCTCGACGAGGGTCTCGTATCCCGCCTTCACCAGCGCGCTGACCCCGCCGCAGAGCACGGCCTGCTCGCCGAAGAGGTCGGTCTCGGTCTCCTCGGTGAACGTCGTCTCGAGCACGCCGGCGCGCGTGGCGCCGATCCCGTGCGCGTAGGCGAGGGCCAGGTCCTTGGCGTGTCCCGTGGCGTCGTGGTGCACGGCGATCAGAGCCGGCACGCCGCCGCCCTCGACGTAGGTGCGCCGCACCAGGTGCCCGGGCCCCTTGGGCGCGACCATCGTGACGTCGACGTCCTTGGGCGGGTCGATCAGTCCGAAGCGGATGTTGAAGCCGTGGGCGAACATCAGCATCTTGCCCGCCGTGAGGTGCGGGGCGATCTCGACGTCGTAGATGCGCTTTTGCTCGGTGTCGGGCAGCAGCACCATGATCACGTCGGCCTCGGCGCAGGCGTCGGAGATCCCCAGCACGCGCAGCCCGGCCTCTTCGGCCTTGAGGATCGAGGAGGACTCGGGACGCAGGCCGACGCGCACGTCAAAGCCGCTGTCGCGCAGGTTGAGGGCGTGGGCGTGTCCCTGGGAGCCGTAGCCCAGCACGGCGATCTTCTTCGCCTTCAGAAGCTCGGGCTTCGCGTCGGCCTCGTAGTACATCGTGGTCATGGTCTAACTTTCTGCTGTCTCTAACACCGTTCGTCCAAGTCTAGGGAGTGCGACGCGGCCCGTTCGATGGAGCTCTACGTCGCTGAAGCCCTCCAGGACCCGCTCGAACTGATCGCACGCGCCGGGCGTGCCGGCGAGCATCGCGGTCACGCGACTGGCGTCGACGTCGACGATGGCCGCGCCGGCCGAGGCCACCGCATCGAGCAGCGCGACGCGACTCGCGTCGTCCACGTCGATGGTGGCGAGCAGCAGCTCCCTCTCCAGGGCGTCCTTGGGGGCGAGGTCGGTGATCGAGACGACGTTCACCAGCTTGTCGAGCTGGCCGACGATCTGCTCCAGGGGCGCGGACTCGGCGTCGACCACGATCGTGACGCGAGAGAAGCGTGCGTGACCCTCGGCGGGGGCGACGGCGAGGGAGTAGATGTTAAAGCCGCGCCGCGCGAAGAGCCCGGCGATGCGTGCGAGCACGCCGGCCTTGTTCTCCACGAGCACCGAGAGGATGTGGTGGCGAACCGGCGTGTGGCTGGTCACGCCGGCGAAGGGTTCGGGGGCGTTCACTTGGCACCTCGCTGGCTTGGGTGGACCATGATGTCGTCGTTGCTCGCCCCGGCCGCCACCATCGGAAAGACC
>DATIVP010000047.1:0-9606 GCA_035465755.1 Acidimicrobiales bacterium
CATCACGGTTCTCGGCTCGTGCCGCCGGCGCGACCGGCGTCGGCACCGGAGCGACCGGAGCCGGCGTTGGGCTGAGGTCGACCAAGGTCGGCTGGACGCTCACACCGACGCTCGGCGTCGCCTGCTCGGCGATCTCGGGCAACGTGGGCTGAATACGCTCACTCGTTGACATCACGCCAAGCTCCTCGCGGTCGCTCTGGCTCAGGTAGTCGAGCGCCAGACGGCGGAAGATGTAGTCCACCAGTGACGTCGCGATACGCAGATCCGCGTCGTCGGTCATCCCCGACGGCTCGAACTTCATGTTGACGTACTTGCGCACGTAGGTCGCGAGCGGCACGCCGTGCTGCAGGCCAAGGCTGATGGAGATCGAGAACGCGTCCATGATGCCCGCGAGGGTCGAACCCTGCTTGGAGACCTTGATGAAGACCTCGCCCGGGCGACCATCCTCGTACTCGCCGACCGTGACGTAACCCTCGCAGTCCGCAACGCGGAAGGCGAAGGTCGTCGACACGCGCCGACGCGGCAGGCGCTCGCGCACCGCGCCAACCACCACGTGGCTGGTCGTCGTCTTGGCCAACTCGAGGGCCGTCTCGAGCTTGGCGATCTTCGCGTAGAGCTCGGCCGACTGAGCGTCCGAGACGGTCTCGATCACCGCGGACTCGCCGTCCTTCTTCGCCGTGGACAGCGGCTGGCCCACCTTGCAGTTGTCGCGGTAGATGGCGACGGCCTTCACGCCGAGGCGCCAGGCCTCCATGTGCAGCGCCTCGACCTCTTCGACGGTCGCCTCTTCGGGCATGTTGACGGTCTTGGAGATGGCGCCGGAGATGAAGGGCTGAACCGCACCCATCATCTTCACGTGGCCCAGGTAGTGGATCGTGTTGTCGCCCATGGAGCAGGCGAAGACCGGCAGGTGCTCGTCCTTGAGCGCCGGGGCGCCCACGATCGACTTGTGCTCGTCGATGTAGGCGTCGATCGCGGCGATCTCGGCCTCGCTGTAACCGAGCTTGGCCAAGGCGCGCGGCACCGTCTGGTTGACGATGGACATGTTGCCGCCGCCGACGAGCTTCTTGAACTTCACCAGTCCCAGGTCGGGCTCGATGCCCGTCGTGTCGCAGTCCATCAGCAGGCCGATCGTGCCCGTCGGCGCGAGCACCGACGCCTGGGCGTTGCGCACGCCGTGGCGCGTGCCCAGGTCGACCGCCTCTTCCCACGCGTGCTGGGCCGCGCTGAGCAGTTCAACGGGCGCCAGCTTCGCGTCGATCTGATAGGAGGCGTCACGGTGCATGCGCAGCACGTTGAGCATCGGCACGGCGTTCTCGGCGAAGCCCTCGTGGGGACCCATCCGCCCGGCGGTGCGCGCACTCGTCGCGTAGGCGTGGCCGGTCATCAGCGCGGTGATCGCCGCGGCCCAGGCGCGACCCGCGTCGGAGTCATACGCCAGTCCCGAGGCCATCAGGAGCGCCCCCAGGTTCGCGTACCCCAGGCCGAGCTGGCGGAACTTGCGCGAGTTCTCCCCGATCTTCTCGGTCGGGTAGTCGGCGTCGCCCACGATGATCTCCTGGGCCGTGAAGAGGACCTCGATCGCAGCCTTGAAGGCGTCGACGTCGAAGCTGTCGTCTTCGCGAAGGAACTTCATCAGGTTCAGGCTCGCCAGATTGCAGGCCGAGTTGTCGATGTGCATGTACTCCGAGCACGGGTTCGAGCCGTTGATGCGCCCCGTCACCGAGGAGGTGTGCCACCTGTTGATCGTCGTGTCGAACTGCAGACCCGGGTCGGCGCACTCCCAGGCGGCGCGCGCGATCTGGTGCCACACGTCGCGGGCCTTGACCGTCTGGATCACCGAGCCGTCACCGCGCGCGGTCAGGTTCCAGTCGCCGTCGTCGAGCACGGCCTGCATGAACTCATCGGAGACGCGCACCGAGTTGTTGGCGTTCTGGTACTGGATCGAGTGGATGTCCTTGCCGTCGAGGTCCATGTCGAAGCCCGCGTCGCGCAGCACGCGGGCCTTCTTCTCCTCGTTGGCCTTGCACCAGATGAACTCCTCGACGTCGGGGTGGTCCACGTCGAGGATGACCATCTTGGCCGCGCGGCGCGTCTTGCCCCCGGACTTGATGGTGCCGGCCGAGGCGTCGGCGCCGCGCATGAAGGAGACGGGCCCGCTCGCGGTGCCGCCGCCTTCGAGCAGTTCGGCGCTCGCGCGAATCCTCGAGAGGTTCACGCCGGCGCCCGACCCGCCCTTGAAGATGATGCCCTCTTCGGTGTACCAGTTGAGGATCGAGCGCATCGAGTCGTCCACGGACAAGATGAAGCAGGCGCTGCCCTGCTGGGGAACGCCCTTCACGCCGATGTTGAACCACACCGGCGAGTTGAAGGCGGCCTTCTGGGTGATCAGCAGGTGCTTGAGCTCGGCGCGGAAGGTCTCGGTCTCCTCCTCGTCGACGAAGTAGTCGCGCGCGACGCCCCAGGCCGTGATGGTGTCGACGATGCGGTCCACCACCTGCTTAAGGCTCGTCTCGCGCTCGGGGGCGCCCATGGTGCCGCGGAAGTACTTCTGGGCCAGGATGTTGGTCGCGTTGAAGGACCAGTCGGCCGGAACCTCGACGTCGAGCTGCTCGAAGGCCACCGAGCCGTCACGGAAGTTCGAGATGCGCGCGTCGCGACGATCCCAGATGACCTCGTCGTAGGGATGACGATCCTCGGTGGTGAAAAAACGACGAAGTCCGATTCCGAGCCGCTGCGGTGCGATAGCCATTTCCTTGTTTCCTCTTCTCCCGATGTCCGACACAACGTTTGCCACCTGCGAGCAGGGTCCGCGAAGTCGCGACTCCCGTCGATTCCCCCCATAACCACAATATGTAGTGGTTCGACCACCACACGTCGCAAGATGCTGTGTTATTACAGCACTGTAATTACACGGCGTCAACTACTTTTTTGACAATTTCCGCTCTACCTCGCCTGACCAGCGCAGACCGAGACTTGCGTCGATTCTCACTAGCCTCGGCCCATGGACCACGTCCTCGCCCTCGACGCCGGCACGAGTGGCGTGCGGGCCATCAGCCTCGCCCCGAGTGGTCGCGTCGTCGACGTCGCCTACCGCGAACTCACCCAGTTCTATCCCCGCCCGGGCTGGGTCGAGCACGACGCCACCGAGATCGCCGCCCTCGCCGAATCGGTGCTCGAGGAGGTCGCCCTCGCGGTGCGCGAACGCGGCGACGACATCGTGGCCCTGGGGATCACCAACCAGCGCGAGACGGTCGTCGCCCTGGACCGCGAGAGCCCCGCTCCCCTCTACCGGGCCCTGGTCTGGCAGGACCGGCGCGGCGAAGAACGCTGTGCGTCGCTGCTCGCCGCGGGCGCCCAGGATCGAGTGCGCGCCGTCACCGGTCTGGTGATCGATCCCTATTTCTCGGCCACCAAGATGGCCTGGCTGATCGAGCACGGCGCGCTCGAGCACGCGGCCGCCCCCACCCTGGCCACGATCGACACCTGGCTGGTGTGGTGGTTGAGTGGCCACGCAAACGGCGGCGTCGTGGCGACCGAGCCCTCGAACGCGTCGCGCACCCTCTTGATGGACCTCGCCACTCGCCAGTGGTCGAGCGAGATGGCCGAGCTCTTCGGCGTCGACTTCGGGCTGCTCGCCCCGATCACGGCGTCAAACGCCCGACGAGCGCGCGTGAGCGCCGACGTGGTGCCGGCGCTCGCCGACGTGGAGATCACCGGGGTCTTGGGGGACCAGCAGTCCGCCCTCTTCGGCCAGTCCTGCTTCACCCCGGGCATGGTCAAGGCCACCTACGGCACGGGTGCCTTCGTGCTGGCCAACGCGGGCACCACCGTGCCGGCCGTCGCCGAGGGTCTGCTCTCGACCGTCGCCTGGGACGACGGCGAGGTCGTCTACGCCTACGAGGGTTCGTCCTTCGTCGCGGGCGCCGCGGTGCAGTGGCTGCGCGACGAGATGGGCATGATCGATCGCTCGAGCGACCTCGCGGGTCTCGCTTCGAGTGTCCCCGACAGCGCGGGAGTCGTCGTCGTGCCGGCCTTCGTCGGGCTGGGATCACCCTTTTGGCGTTCCGACGCGCGCGGCGCGATCACCGGGCTGAGTCGCGGCGCGGGAAGGGCGCACATCGCCCGAGCCCTCGTCGAGGCGCTCGCCTATCAGGTTCGCGCGATCACCGACGCCTTCGCCGCCCAGGGTCTCGAGCTCGGCGAACTGCGCGCCGACGGCGGCGCAGCGGCGATGGACCTGCTGATGCAGCTCCAGGCGACGAACTCGCGCGTGAAGGTTCGTCGCAGCGCCAACCTCGAGGCCACCGCGCACGGTGCGGCCGCCCTCGCCGGCGAGGCGGTGGGCCTCTGGCGTCGCGACGACCTGGCCCAGACGTGGTCCTCGCAGGCCGACTTCACTCCGGAGGATCCGCTCTTCGTCGATCTGGGCTACGAGGGGTGGCTGCGCGCGGCCCAACGCGCGTGAGAGTACGGTCGACGCGGGGGTAACGATGACGACGTTCGAAACGGTGATCCTGCGCGACGGTCTGGGCTTCGGCGAGTCGCCGCGCTGGCACGAGGGCCGTCTCTGGTATTCGGACTTCTACCGCCACGCGATCTACTCGATGGACCCCTCGGGCAGCGAGGAGCGACTCGAGTACGAGGTGCCCGGCCAGCCCTCGGGTCTCGCCTGGACGCCGACGGGCGAACTGTGGTGCGTCTCGATGACTGACCAGCGCGTCGTGCGCCCGGCCAGCGGCGAGACGGTCGTCGATCTCGCCGCCCACAGCGGGTTCTGGACCAACGAGATGATCAACGGCGCCACGGGGGTCGCCTACGTGGGCAGCTTCGGCTTCGACTTCGACCTGCTGCTGCGCGACCACGGGGTCGCAGCCCTGATGGAGAGTCCCCCGCCCACCACCAATCTCGTCGTGGTCGGCGCCGACGGCGCCGTCTTGCAGGTCGTGCCCGACATGAGCTTTCCCAACGGCACCGTCATCACCGACGACGGACGGACCCTGATCGTCGGCGAGACCCTCGCCTTTCGCCTAAACGCCTTTGACGTCGCCGACGACGGCACCCTGTGCAATCGACGGGTGTGGGCCCAGCTCGACTTCGTGGCGACCGACGGGATCTGCCTCGATGCCGAGGGTCAGATCTGGGTTGCGAACGCGCTGGCCAACGAGTGCGTGCGCGTTCGCGAGGGTGGTGAGGTGACGGCTCGCGCGAGCACCTCGCTGCGCGCCTTCGCCTGCATGCTCGGCGGCGAGGACCGCTCGACGCTCTACGTGATGACCGCGCCGACCAGTGACCGCTTCGTCGCGGCCGATCAGCTTGCGGGTCGCGTGGAGGCGGTCGCGGTGTCGGTGCCCGGCGCGGGCCGGCCCTAGCGGGCCTCGATCACCTTCTTCAGCGAGCGCACCGCCTGGTGAGTGCGCAGCTCGTTCTCGATCAGGGCGAAGCGAACGTGGCCGTCGCCCCCCTCACCAAATCCCACCCCGGGACTCGTCGCGACGTCGGCCTCTTCGATCAGGTGGCGCGCGAAGCCCAGTGAGCCCATCTCGCGAAAGCGCTCGGGGATCGGCGCCCAGACGAACATCGAGCCCCGCGGAGGAGCCACCTCCCAGCCGATCCGATTGAGACCGTCGATCAACGCGTCGCGACGCGACTGGTAGATCGAGAGCAGGTGCGCGGGGTAGTCGCTCGCCTCGTTCATGGCGACGATCGCCGCGATCTGGACCGGCTGGAACGTGCCGTAGTCGAGGTAGCTCTTCAGCTTGGTCAGCGCCGCGACCACCTCGGCGTTGCCGACGAGGAATCCCACGCGCCAGCCAGCCATGGAGAAGGACTTGGTCAGCGTGTAGAGCTCGACGCAGCACTCCTTGGCGCGCGGCACCTGGAGGATCGACGGCGGCTTGTAGCCGTCAAAGCCCAGGTCGGCATAGGCGAAGTCGTGACAGACAATGACCTCGTTCTCGAGGGCGAAGTTGACGAGGCGCTCCATGAACGCGTAGTCGACGCACGCGCTCGTCGGGTTGTGGGGAAACGAGCAGATGATCACGCGCGGCTTCACCCGCGCGCTCTCCCAGGCCTCGAGCAGCCCGGCGAAGAACGCCTCACCGGGATCGGTCTCCTCTGTCGCCGGGTCCTTCATCGCCACCGTGATCACCTCGGCGCCGGCGAAGCCCGGACCGGCCAGGTGGATGGGATAGCTCGGACTCGGCACGATCGCCGTGTCACCGGGACCCAGGAGGACCCACATGAGATGGGTCAATCCCTCCTTCGCGCCGATGGTCGTGACGACCTCGGTGTCGGGATCGAGGTCCACGTCAAAGAGATTCTTGTAGCGCGTGGCGATGGCCAGGCGAAGATTGGGGATCCCCCGGCTCGCGCTGTAACGGTGGTTCTTCGGGTTGTGGACGGCCTCGGCGAGCTTCTCGACCGCGACGTCTGGGCTCGGCAGGTCGGGGTTGCCAAATCCGAAGTCCACCACGTCGCGCCCGGCGGCGCGCGCCTCGGCCTTCAGCGCGTTGATCGTGGCGAAGACGTACGGGGGCAGACCGGTGATGCGACGGAATTCCATCAACGGAATGTACTACTCAGCGCGTGCGACGCCACCTCGCCAGGTCGCTGACGCGAGCGTGCGGACTCAGCACGGCCCAGGTGGCCCCCGCCGCGTCGAGGTCGTCGAGCGTCGCGTCGAGGTCGCTCGGCACCGGCCCGGCCCAGCAGACCGGCCCCTCCTGCGCGGCCGCGGCGACGGCGGCGGGCGTGGCGTTCCACATGTTGAGCGTCACCCCGAGGCCGCGCGCCAGCTCGTTGGTGGCGGCTGCCCCCGCGCCGATCCACACCGGCATGACGCTTCGCAGCGCGCTGGCGCAGTCGACGAGCATCTCGCGACGCTCGCCGGCCGAGTACTCGGGCAGTCCGTAGGCGGCGTTCTCGGCGGCCGAGAGCTTGTCCCCGGTGCCGAGAGCGGCGATCACGCGTCCCGGCGCGATCGCCGCGAGGGCGACGAGCGACTCGACGAGGTGAGCGGTGCCAAAGAGGCCGACGCGGGCCACGAGTGGACCCACGCTGATCTCGTGGCGCGCCGCGACCGCGGCGAGCACGGGGAAGGGTGCCAGCGCGGGTCGCGTGGGCGAGCCCATCGGCCAGAGGTGGTCGTAGGCGAAGACGCCGTCGAGACCGGCGTCGGCCGCCTCGGCCGCCACCTCGAGGGCGTGGCGCGCGCCCACCTCGAAGGTGGGTAGCAGGAGTCCAATCTTCATGACGCCATCCTCGCTGCCAGGGCCGCTCCCATCGCACCCGCGCGCGGGCCCAGGGCGGCGTCGATCACCCGCAGAGCCGGGCGCGCCGCACCCCCTTCGGTCAGCTCGACGAGTCGGCGCCTCGTGCTCGGCAACAAGTGGGTCGAGAGAGCCGAGAGTCCCCCGCCGACCACGAAGCACGACGTGTCGAGGATCGCCGCCAGGTTCGCCAGTCCCGCGGCGAACCACCAGCCCATCTCCTCTAACAGCGCACGCGCGCCGTCGTCACCGCGATCGGCGGCGGCGGCGACCTCCTCGCCGGTCGGGTCCTTCGAGAAGTCCGCAACGGCGAGGCGTCCCTCGCGCGCCGCGTCGCGGGCCAGGCGAGCGAGTGCCGAGCCCGAGGCGTAGCGCTCCCAACAGCCCCTTCCGCCGCAGGGGCAGGGCTCGCCGCGAGCGACCAGGGTCATGTGGCCGATTTCGCCGGCGAAGCCGTTCGCTCCCCGTAGGAGTTGACCGTCGACGACGATCCCACCCCCGATGCCGGTTCCCAAAGTCACCATCACGTAGTTGGCCTCGTTGCGCGCGGCGCCCCACTGGCCCTCGGCCAAGGCGGCGAGGTTGGCGTCGTTGTCGAGCGCCACGGCGTCGATCGACAGCGCGCTCGCGAGGCGTTCGCCGACGTTCGCACCGCTCGCGCCCGGCAGGTGTGGAGAGAACGCGAAGAGACCGTCACGTGACACCATGCCGGCGAGTCCCAGACCGATCGGCGTCGTCGCCACGTCGAGACCGCTGTGCGCGGCCACACCCTGGACCTGGAGGGCCAGCGCGTCGACGAGCTCGTCCAAACTCGACGCGCGGCTCGGCGCCTGTGAACTCGCGAGCACCTCGCCCTCGGGCCCCAGGGCCAGGGCGAGGGCCTTGGTCCCGCCGACGTCTATGCCAATCGCGACACCGTTCATCGCAGCGACTCGACCCGCGCCTTCAGCTCGCCCAACGCGTCGCTCTGGATCCGCTGGGCCGCGCGCGAGCGGATGAACGGCGGAATCGGCACGCGCAACTCGACCTCGAGGTCATAGGTGACCCGAGTGGTCGTCCCGTCAGGCTCGAAGAGGTAGCGGCCGCTCAGCGACTCCGTGAGATCGCCGCTCACCTGGGTCCAGGCGAGTTCTTCGGGTGCCCGGCTGTAGTCGTAGCGCAGCGCGTAGGTCGTCGAGCGACCGAAGGCGGCGGCGCGGAACTCGACTTCGAGGGCGCGACCGGAGCCGTCACGCTCGATGACGTCGGCGCGCTTCACTTCGCTCGCCCATTCGTGGTAGCTCTCGAAGTCGGTGACGACCCGATAGACGAGGTCCACCGGAGCATCGACCACTACCGATCGCCTCGCTCGCTGGACCACGTCGCCTCCTCAGCCACCCTAGGTTAGGTGGCCCTCGCCCCCGTCGAAGTCGGCGAGGCCCTCACCCAATCGCGCGGCGAGCACGCCCCAGTCGAAGCGCTCGCGCGCGACCACCGCGGCCCGCGATCCCAGCTCGTCGCGTCGCGCCGCGTCGCTCAAGAGCGACGCCATGGCGAGCGCGAGGGCGCGCGCGTCACGGGGGTTGTCTACGACCACGCCGGTCACGCCGTCCTCGACGGCCTCGTGGCTGCCGCCGGAACGACCGGCAACCGTCGCCACGCCGCAGGCGCCGGCCTCGACGAAGACGATGCCAAAGCCCTCCTGCTCGAGTCCCAGCCAGCGGCGTCGACACGCCATCACCATGAGATCGCTGGCCCCCAGCCAGCCCACCAGCTCGTCGTCGGCCACCCGACCGACCAGCTCAACTGGCGCGTGCAGGCGGTGGACGAGCTTCTCGAGACGATCGGCGTCGCGACCGGCGCCGCCGATCATGACGCGCAGGTTCGGGAAGTCGCGGGCGAGCAGGGCGCTGGCGCGGATCAGGGTATCCATCCCCTTGCGCGGCACGAGGCGCGAGTATGAGGTGACGAGCAGGTCGTCGTCGGCGAATCCTCGGCGAGCGCGCTCGGCGCGGCGGGCCTCACCACTCGAAGGGGTGAAACGGCCGGTGTCCACCCCCGGGGGGATCTGGAGGATCGGCGGCGCGTGCTCGGCCGCGCAGCGGCGGGCCTCGCCCTCGACGTAGGCACCCGCCGCCACTGCCACCGCCGCGTGGCGCAGCACGTAGCGCAGCGTGGACGCCACCACGGGCAGGCGCGCGGGGATCGTCACCTCGGCCCCGTGGAGGATCACGCCGTAGGGTCGCGAGAGGCTCGGACCCAGCAACCCAAGGGGCCACGCCGGATCAAGCAGGACGAGCTCGGGGTCGTGCGCAGCGATCGCCGCTTCGATCGCTCGCCGCGCGCGCGGCGTGGG
>DATIVP010000048.1:0-6815 GCA_035465755.1 Acidimicrobiales bacterium
GAGGCAAGGTCGAAGTCGGAAGTTGCAACGGACGAGAAGCGCGTACGCTTCCCCGGTAGCCACCGTCCGGGCGAGCCGCCCGAGGAGTACAGATTAAGAAGAGCGCCCGGTTCCCCGGTTTCGTGGGACGGGCGCTTTCGCATTATGGCGCCAAAGCGCTTGGAGCGAGGGAATCTCGGGCCGTTGCTCCTAGGAAAGCGTGGGTGACGGTCCCGTCTCGAGGGGGGTCACCCGGAGGTAACCGCCACACGGCGCGGCGTTGACCGCGGGTCCACCTTCGAGGCTCCCGATGCCATCAGGCAGCGACACGTCCGCCCAACTAGCCAGAGGACACGTGCCGTGGTTGCTCGGACTCTGCGCCCACGACACGCCAATGGACGCCACCGCGTTGCGAGCGAGCAGGACTACGCGGGGCCGTTCCATGGCGAAGGGTCCCCCGGAATGGACGTTGATCGTGTCGACCGGCACGCCTCGCGCATTGAAGAAGACAACCCGCGGATAGCCCTCCAGCTCGCACCGCGCCCCGGCGTTGGCCACCAGGATGACCAGAGAGCCGGTCCCGAGAGTTCCCGTCGTCTGGCCGGCCGCCAAGACCAGGTGCGAACAAGCGGGGGTCTCGTGACTGGTGGCCGACGCGGCGACGCCGGATGCGGGAACGAGGACGGCCGCGTAGGTGAGGCCCATCGCGAGGAGTCTGGCTGACCAGGCGCGGATCTTCACCGAGTTCACGTTCACCTTCCTAGTACGTTCGAGAGCCGCAGCCTCGGTTCGATTCAAAGTATCCAGTGGTTCTGCCACACGACTCCGAAGTTAGACGCAGCCCGAGCCGGATTCGAACAGACCGCTCCGATCCGTCGCGGAAAGACGTAGCGGGCGGTGCCCGCCCCCCGCAGCGCGAGGATGACCGCGATTCCCCGCGCCGCTCGCGGCTCGCAGTAGCCGCGTTGCGTCGCGGGGACGACCCGTACGTACGCGACGAGGTTGGTCCGCCGACCGGCCGCCAGGATCTCGGTGACGCCGGCCGACGCAGTCGCGGAGTAGAGGCCGGAAGAGGCGTTGTAGGACGAGAAGTCGAAGCTCACCGACGGCGGGACGGGAAGCCGGCAGGTCCCCCCATCATTCGTGATGCGAACGTAGGTCACTGACGTGAGACCTCCCCTGAGGGGTCGTGCCGGCGAGTAGCGCTGAGTGGGGCCAAGGGCGAACGTGAGCCGCGACGTGGCACACGTCGGTAGCGAATCGGTCGCCCCCGCTCCCGCGGCGACGGGCACGAAGGTTGCCACGACCATCACGAGCACAGCAATCGACCTTTTCATCAGGATCCTTCGCACTGCCTGTTCGCGGACCATGGGCCATCTTCGCAGATCGATTCGTAGAACGGCACTCGAACTTTCAAAGGTTCGCCCCAACTGATGGATCCGAGCGACCGTCACTCGCCACTGACCCGTAGAGTGGTTGAGTAACAAAGAGAAGAAGTCACCACGCATGAGCATCACCACCGGGCCCCCGCCGGTTCACACCGGGGGGTTTGCCGGAGCGTTAACTCGGGCGGTGAACCAGCGACTCGACGCGACGACCTTGCGTCTCGCGCGTCGTCGCCTTCACGTCAAGGCAGTGGTCATCGGCGTCTGGTACCTCGCGAGCATCGCCGGCGTCGTCCTCGCCTCGGGCTGGCTCGAGGGAGTCATTGGCGCCGTCTCTCTCTCGCTGGCCTTCGCCGCGGTGGGATTCAACATCCAGCATGACGCGAACCACAACGCATTCTTCGCCACCTCGTCGAAGCGTCTCTCGCGGGCCAACCGGATTCTTGGTTGGTCCATGTTCGTCATCGGCGCCGACGCGAATCGCTGGCTCTATCGGCACAACACGCTGCATCACAGCTCGCCCAATGTCGTGGGCACGGACTCTGACATCAATCTGGGCCCCCTCGCGCGTCTCGCGCCCTTCCAGCGCCGTTACTCCTGGCACCGCTACCAGCACATCTACCTCTGGCCTCTCTATAGCTTCACCGTTCTAGAGATCATGTTCAACGATCTCGCGAGTCTGGTGGGCGCGTCACGCCACACGCGCCAGGCCCGCTCACGACTCGCCGACGCGTCCGTCGCGGTCCTCACCAAGGCCGTCTTCGCCGCGGCGATGCTGGGCCTTCCCGCACTGACCCACCCCTTCTGGGTTGTCGCGGTGGGGGCAATTGCCGTCATGTTCGCCGTCGGGTTCTTACTCGGCGTGGTCTTTCAGTCCGCGCACGTCGTCGAAGGCGCCGAGTTCGCCCAAGGCGGATCGCGGCCCGCCTATCAGTGGCACGAGTGGCAGGTGCGCTCGAGTCTCGACTTCTCCCACGGATCGGGTCCGCTCAGCCGACTGTTTCGCTGGTACGCGGGCGGCCTCGACCACCAGACCGAGCACCATCTCTTCCCACGGATTCCCCACACCGCCTACCCGCTGATCGCCCCCGTGGTCAGCGCCGTCTGCGAGGAGTTTGGCATCCCACGCCGCGTCCAGCCCTCGTTTCACGCAGCGGTCGCCTCTCACTTTCGACACCTGCGCGCGATGGGCCGGCCCACGACGTCGTCGGCGATTCTCGCCTAGATCGGACCAGCCGCCCGCGAACTCGCGTTGGTGCGTCGAGCGCGGCGGCGAATCACGTGATGTGCGACGTCCGCAAGCGACGTCGGCGGCGGATCACGTGGACCGTGACGTAGACGAGCAGCACGATGGCGGAAAAGCCGTGCCACTTCTGAAACACGAAGGGCCCGGGGATCGCCAAGAAGATCGTGTGACCCACCACGTAATCAGCAACGCCGGAGACCATCGTGTTGGCGACAATCAGCCACAGAATCGTGTCCGAGAGCGCCAGGCGAGTGTTCTTCGCTCGTCCACGCCATCGCAACAAGTGCGAGATAAGTCGGGCGACCGTGTGGCGGCGCTGGTAGAGGTGGGCGAGGATCACTACCAAGACCACCACGCTGACGATGGCGTGATTGGTCGTCCCTGAATGCCCGAGGAATTTCTTCGACAGCGTGACCGCCGTTGCGAGGGAAGCGGCGAATCCCACGATCAAAGTGAGGTGGACCACCCACCTCTGGCGCGTCGATGAACTATGACGTCTTCTACCCCATCGTGCCATGTGTCATCCGTCGCCACGTTGACCCATCGTTCGTCGTCGACGCGCTGCCCGCGGACCCCCTCATCAAGTGACGCTACTTCCGGCGCAGGCAGAACGCCGCGAGGAGGTGGCTCGACTCGACGATCCGTCTCACGTGGTCGCCCGAGGGGCAGCTGAATTCTGCCAACTACGACATCCACAATCGTCGCGTTCCCTCGGTGAACGCGGCCGGTTCGGTCCTCACGATTCACTTGCCTCGACACCGGATCTTTCATCCCCTTCGTAGGCGCCTCCAAAGGACGCCGCACGACGAGCACTACTGGGGCAACGCCGGAGCGCCTGTCGGCACGAGGATGGGCGCGACGCCGTCCCAGTGGGTGAAGTACATCGTGTCAGCGTTCCTTCCGGTACCGCTGCGCCCGGCGTAAGGTCGAGGATCCTTGGTGTCGGTGAGATAGAGGTAGGCCGTCCCCTGTGGGCCGAGAGCACTCACCACGAAGGATCGCGTGGCGAGTTTGATGACCCGCACCCCGCGCAGAGTGGTGAGTCCGTCGTAATGGAAGGGTCGCTGGAATCCCATCCTCCCGTAGGAGAAGACGCTGCGAACGGTCAGAGGACTCCACTGCGTGAGTACGGCGTCGCGTGGGTCCGACGGGCTCAACAAGAACCAGACGTTCTCGTCTGCCGCGGTCGCGGTCGTCACTTCGAGCGAGGAGAGCTGGGCGAGGGACGAGACGTTCACGTAGGTGACGTGTCCATCGTTCACCCTGATCACCGATGATGTCCCGTAGCCCGCGAAGTTCGTGATCGTCTCCGACGCACTCGGGGTCAGGAGCATGGTGATGGATTGCTGGGGACCGGTCGCGACCTGGGCACTCAGTTCGACGCTCGCGTGGCGGTGCGCCCAGGCGAAGGCCTCGGCCACGAGGCGACCGGTGTTGGGTGCCGAGGTCGCCCCGGAGAGAACGTCCGAGGAGATGATCGAAAGTCCGAGAAGGAGAGCAGCCATCGCGGGGCCACGCAACCTTCCCGATGCACGACGTCCCGTTCGAGCGCCACCCGGGGCGGTGGGCATACCACGAGACTCGCGTGACCCCACCGTTCTCTCCCCTCGTTCGTTTCGCGGCCCGTTCACCACCAGTGGGAATCGACCACCGTGGTCGGCCTGTCCCCTCAGTCGCGCAGCGCCGACATCACCTCATTGCGCGATTTCAGGTGTGAACTTACCCGAAATGTCGCCTGGAATTTCCATTTGGTGACATCCACCTCCGAAGTCCTAGAGGCACCTTCTGGGGTCGATGGGGCAACCGCCCGCTACTTCGTTGACGCCGACACGGCCGCCGTTCCGGGCACCGCCACCTGCCGCCAGCTCTGACCTCCGTTGTTCGTCACCAGGAGCGCCTGACCGTTTGGCAACCCCCAGGTCGCCCAGCCAAAGTGGTTGGACAGGAAGGTGACTTGGCCGGGCGATTTCGGAGCGTACTTGCGAACCCAGAGCGAGCGAAGAGCTTTGGCGGTGAAGGCTGAGTTCGAGACGCCAAACCACGACTTGCCGGCGTCGTTCGTGCCGATGATCTGATGATGCCAGGCAAGACGCCAGATCTCCGGCGTGACGACGTCGGCGACCCATGCGCGTGGGGGCCCCGGGGGATACACCGGCGAGAACGACTGTCCTCCGTCGGAGGTGAAGAAGATGATCGTATTCTCACCAACCACTGCTGGTGTCGCACCTCGCCGTCCATTCATCACGATGTTTCCGGGAAACGCCATCCCACCCGGTGACGTCGGCTGGGGCTGAGCCACGGTGACGGGCGACCAGGTGCGGCCAGAGTCGCCGCTCCGATAGAGGATGGCCTGAGAACTGTTGCACCAGAACCTCGCCCACAGGGTGTGAGGCGATGTGACGCTGAACTCCTTGTCACACCCGAAGGGCAGCCCCAGATCACCTGCGTCAGTCCCCCCGAACCCTTTGGTGTTGTCGAAAGTCACAGTCCACATGCGACCACCATCAAAGGTGGCTGCCAACTCGAGTGGTGCCTGATTACTTGCTCCCCAAGTCTGAGTGCACACGCCGTCAGCGGGATTCCAGAAGAGGACCTGACAGGCCTGGAAGGGCAGGACACCAACGTAGTTCCAGTGACGACCAGCGTCGCTCGTTACCCATAGCGTTCGGCGCAGGCCTTCACCCGCCGGGACTTCCGGGCCAACTTCAATCCACGCGCGAGTCGCTGACAGGGCGCCCAGCTGGGCGATCGAGCTGCTGGCGGTCACGCGACCCATGCCCGTCGGTGTCACGTCGCGCCAGGTTCGACCGCCGTTGCTGGTCCACTCGATCCCCTGACCGCTGTGGACGCCCCCAGCGGGATTGCTGGTCGACACCCACAAGGTTTGCCCGCCGACGGGAGTCACCGATTGGACAAGTTGTCCGCCTGGGATCTGCGGTGCCGCCGCCGCGTGGTTGCCGCCCACGGCGCCCGGCGCCGAAGCGGGCGATTGGGGGGCGTCCTGCGCCACCGGGTGATGTCCGCCGCCTCCGGTGACGACGATGATGGCGGCGACCACGACGATAAGAGCCAAGACGATGACGGAGCGCCGGCGACGGGCTCGCAGTCGCGCCTCTCTGATCAGCAGTTCCTCTGAGGGCTGCGAGGCGCTCTCATGCTCAGGCGCATCGATCACTGCCATCAACCCTCCTTGATCAGTCAGTAGGACTTGGTACTATAGTGGATAGTACTATGCAGTTCAACTTTGTCAACAAGGCCGAGTCAGTTTCTGTGTACCAGCAGGTGGCCGCCGAGATACGGCGGGCCATCGCCGACGGGGAGATCAGCGAGGGTGAGCGACTGCCCCCGGCGGTGGACCTCGCGGCAATCCTTGGTGTCAACAAGAACACCGTGATCCGGGCGCTGCACGAACTACGCGACGAAGGACTACTCGACTTCACCCGGGGTCGCGGAACTCGCGTGGTGGGAACGCCCCAGCGTGGAGCGGTGCTCAGTCAGATCGACGATCTACTCGACTTCGCCCGACGACAGGGCTTTCGCCGTGATGAAGTGATCCAACTGATTCTGACGCGCACCGGCTCCGCATAGCCAGATCATCCCTCGTCGCCTGATCGCGCACTCCCCTCTACTCGACGAGGTCGGAGTCGAAGCGGAGGCGCTGCGCCGCCACATGAGCCGGCGTTCCCAGGTCCGGCAAGAACGTCGTGCCCGGCTCACCCTTAGGGCCCCGTCCGATGCGCTCGAGTGGTGGGTGAGCGCGAGCGCCCCCGGTCAGCCACGACCACAAGATGAGGTCGCGCTCCGTCGCCGGCGCCCGCCCGCGGAGCTTCGATGACAGCGTCTCCGGGCGCTCTCGCAGCGCCTTGGCCAGGTCCGTCATCGAGTAGCGCCCGCGCCGCAACAGGCGGTTGACCTCCACCGCCTGCAGATGCTGGTCGATGGACCGGCTGAGGCGCACCGCCTCGTCGAGGTTGCGCGCCGGGATCCAGCGCATGTTGGGCTCGCGTCCGAAGTCGTCCGGGATCTCGAAGCAGTCGCGGGGCGAGAAGGCTGCGTTCAGCGTCACGAAGATGCGAGAGCGGCGGCCCCCCGTGGGAGGCCGCCGCTCTGGTCGATGTCACCAAATGAATTCACGGATGTCACTTCGTGCAAAATCTCGTGTCACCTCGTGCAATTTGACCTTGTCACTTGGTGCAAGTTCACAT
>DATIVP010000049.1:0-6098 GCA_035465755.1 Acidimicrobiales bacterium
GATCACGGTGGGGTCGTTGGTGTAGGTGACGGGAGCCATGGCGATCATGGGGTTCTCGTGGAGGAAGTCGTAGGTCTCGCGAGAGCCGCCGGCGAAGGTGATCACGCACTGACCCGGGTGCAGGGTCTTCTTCGAGTTGTCCACCTTGCCGGCCTTGATGAGCTGGTAGAGGCCGTCGGTGAACATCTCGGAGTGCACGCCGTAGTGTCCGCCCGGACCCTCGGCCAGGGCGTGGGCGACCAGGTTGGGCACCGCGCCGATGCCCGTCTGCAGCGTGGCCCCGTCGGGGATGAACGCCGCGGCGTAGGCGGCGATCGCGGCGTCCTCGGGTGTGCCGGGATCGTTGGGAAAGACGACGGGCTCGAGGTCGGTCACGACCAAGGCGTCGACGTCGGCGACGTTGACGGTGTTCGCGTGGCCCTCCAGGCCAGGGGTGCGCGGGTAGTGCGGCGAGACCTCGACCAGCAAGAGGCGCTGGGGGTCGCGACCGGCGCGCTCGCACTCCTCCAGCGTGGCGCCGTTGTAGAGCGAGACCGAGATGTCGCCGTTCGCGTCGGGCATGGAACCGGCGAGCATCATCACGCGGATCCCCAGCCGCTCCATCATCACGCCGTAGTGGCGAAAGAACGACGGCACGTACTGCACGTCGGCGCCGGCCGCCTTGTAAGCGCGATCGGCGCCGCCCATGAACTGGCAGCGGTAGTGCACGTTGGGGTGCATGAAGACCTCGTGACGACCGAGCGAGAGCCCTCCGCAGATCGTGAGGTCCTCCCAGTCGGTGCGTCGCGAGAGGGCGCCGAAGAGAGCCATGGGTGTCGCAGTGACCAGCCCGAAGCCGACGCTGTCGCGCGCTCTGATCAGCGCGACTGCGTCGTCGGCGGTCATCTCGCGGGCCGTCATCGCAACATTCTGCCCGAAGGGACCCGCTGTGCGAGGATTCTGCCGTGACCGATCCCCTCGTTCTCGAACTCTGGGCCGACGTCGTCTGCCCGTTCTGCAACCTCGGTCGCCACCAGCTGGCCGACGCGCTGACCCGCTTCGCTCACGCCGACGAGGTCGTGCTGGTCCCTCGCGCGTTCGAGCTCGATCCGTCGATGCCCGCCGTGCCCACACACAGCAATCCCGAGATGCTCGCGGCGAAGTACGGCATCACCCTCGAGGCCGTCGCCGCGATGCACGCACGCCTGGAGGCCCAGGCGGCCACCCACGCGATGACCTGGGATCTCGCGGCGACCCGGCCGACGAACACCTTCGACGCGCATCGCCTCGTCGCGCTCGCCGCGACCCAGGGTCGCGCCGAGGCGATGCTCGACGCCCTCTATCACGCCCACTTCAGCGACGCTCGCCTCGTGAGCGACCGCGCGGTGCTCGACGAACTGGCCGAGTCCGCCTGCGTCGCGGGCAGCGGTTCCCTGTGGACGAGCGACGCGTTCGCTGCTGAGGTGCGCCGCGACGAGGCCCGCGCTCATGAGCTCGGCCTGCGCGGCGTGCCAGCCCTGGTGCTCGACTCCGCCTTCCTGGTGAGCGGGGCCCAGGGAGCCGACGCCTTCGCCGACGCACTCAGTCGGGCCTGGGCCCGACGCGAGGGTCTCTAGTCCTCGTCGGCGGGCACCACGGCCGCGGTCGCGACCGAGTGGCCCTCGTCGAGGTTCATCACCCGCACGCCCGTCGCGTCGCGACCCTGGGAGGTCACTTCGCGCACCGGCACGCGGATCAGCACCCCACCGGAGGAGGCCAGCAGCACCTCGTCGGCGAGGCGGACCATCAGCGCCGCGACCACGAAGCCGCGCGCGGCGGTGAGGCGAATCGCCCGCACGCCCTGGCCACCACGACCCTGACGGTTGAAGCGTTCGGTCTTGACGCGCTTGCCAAAGCCGGTGTTGGTCACGAGGAAGAGGTCAGCGTCATCGCTCACGACGTCAAGGGAGATCGCCCAGTCGTCGTCCTTTAGCTTCACGCCGCGCACGCCCGTCGCGTCACGACCCATCTCGCGCACCTCGGTCTCGGAGAAGCGGATCGACATGCCGCGGTAGGTGACCATCATGAGGTCATCGGACCCACCCGTGGCCACCACGCGCACGACCTCGTCACCCTCTCGCAGGTTGATCGCGATCCAGCCCTCTCGTCGTGACTTGTCGTACTCGCTGAAGGCGGTCTTCTTCACCGTGCCGTTCTTCGTCGCGAAGACCAGGAACTTGTCGTCGGGGAAATCCTTAGTCGTCACGATGGCCTGGATCGACTCGCCGGGCGAGAGGTTGAGCAGGTTCACGATCGCGGTTCCCTTGGCGGTGCGATCCTTCATCGGGATCTCGTGACCTCGCAGACGGAACACCCGCCCGCGGTTCGAGAACAACAACACGTAGGCGTGCGTCGTCGTGTGCAGGATCTGATCGACGAGGTCCTCGTCGCGCAGCTTGGCGCCCTGGACTCCGCGCCCCCCGCGACCCTGGACGCGAAAGGAGTCGGCCGCGACTGACTTGACGTAGCCGGCGCGCGTCATCGTGATCACGATGTCCTCGTCGTCGATGAGGTCCTCGGCACCGAGCTCACCCGGATCGTTCACGATCTGGGTGACACGGGGATTCGCGTACTTGTCGCGGATGGCTCCCATCTCTTCGGCGATGACCGCGCGCAGGCGGGTGTCCGAGGCGAGGATCGCCTCGAGCTCGGCGATGGTCTCTCGCAGACGGGCCATCTCCTCGTCGAGCTCGCGTCGGCCCAGGCGGGTCAGGCGACCCAGGGTCATGTCCAAGATGTGGTTGGCCTGCTCTTCGGAGAACTCAAAGGGCGCCGCCATCAGGGCAGTGCGCGCCGACGGCCGGTCGTCGGATGAGCGGATCGTCGCGATCACGGCGTCGAGCATGTCGATGGCCTTCAAGAGACCCTCGACGATGTGCGCCCGCGCCTGGGCCTTCGCCAGGCGGAAGCGGGTGCGGCGGGTGACGACATCGATCTGGTGGTCGATGTAGTGGCTCAGGGCCTGGGCGAGGTTGAGCGTGCGCGGCACGCCATCGACCAGGGCCAGCATGTTGACCGCGAAGGTCGTCTGGAGCGTCGTGTTCTTGTAGAGCTTGTTCAACACGACGTTGGCGTTGGCGTCGCGCTTGAGGCGAATCACCATGCGGGCCTGGCGGCCGGCCGAGTCATTCTGAACCTCGGCGACGCCGTCGAGCTCACCGCTCTTGACCAGATCCTCGATCTTCTCCTCGATCGACTCGACCGAGACCTCGTAGGGGAACTCGGTGACGACGATGCGCGGGAACCCGCGGTGCTCGTCGATCTCGGCGACCGCGCGCATCTTCACCGAGCCGCGGCCCGTGCGATACGCGTCCAGGATGCCCTGGCGGCCCAGGATCTGCGCACCGGTCGGAAAGTCCGGCCCCTTCACGAAGGCCATCAGGTCGTCGGGCGTGGCGTCCGGATTCGCGAGCAGGTGCAGCGCCGCGTCGACGACTTCGCCGAGGTTGTGGGGCGGGATCTTGGTCGCCATGCCCACGGCGATGCCCTGGGAACCGTTGACCAGAAGGTTCGGGAATCGCGACGGCAGCACGGTGGGCTGCATCGTCGAGTTGTCGTAGTTCGCCTCGAAGTCGACGGTCTCTTCGTCGATCGAGTCGAGCAGTTCGAGCGCGATGGGCGCGAGCCGGCACTCGGTGTAGCGCATGGCCGCGGCGCCCGCGTTGAGGTCGCCGAAGTTGCCGTGTCCGCTGACCAGCGGGTGGCGCATCGCGAAGTCCTGGACCATGCGCACGAGGGCGTCGTAGATCGCCGAGTCGCCGTGCGGGTGGTACGTGCCCATGACCTCTCCGACGACCTTCGCGCACTTGGTGTGCGGCCGGTCGGGACGAAGCCCCTGATCGAACATGGAATAGAGGATGCGCCGGTGCACCGGCTTGAGTCCGTCGCGCGCATCGGGCAGGGCCCGGCTGACGATGACGGACATCGAGTACTCGAGGAAGGAGCGCTCCATCTCGAGATTGATCTCAATGGGCTCGATGTAGCCGAGGACCTCGTTGGGGTCCGGCGTCGGGGCGGGGGTCTTGCGAGCCATCATCTCTCCTAGATGTCCAGGAACCGGACGTCTTTGGCGTTCGTCTGGATGAAGTGTCGCCGCTGGGGCACATCGTCACCCATCAGGATCGAGCACACCTCGTCGGCCAGCGCGGCCTGCTCGACGTTGATCTGCAAGAGGGCGCGCTTGGTGGGATCCATCGTCGTCTCCTTGAGCTCGTCGAAGTCCATCTCGCCCAGGCCCTTCAGACGCTGGAAGTCGTTCTTGTGCTCGGGGTGCTCGACCAGGAACTGGGCCTTGGCCGCGTCGTCGCGCAGGTAGACCTTCTCCTTGCCCACCAGCGTCGAGTACAGCGGGGGCTGGGCCACGTAGACGTGGCCGTTGTTCACGAGCTCGGTCATCTGGCGGAAGAAGAACGTGAGCAGCAGTGTGCGGATGTGGCTGCCGTCGACGTCGGCGTCGGCGAGCAGGATGATCTTGTCGTAGCGGATCTTCGACACGTCGAAGTCCGCCTCGACGCCCGCGCCGATGGCGGCGATCAGCGCCTGGATCTCGGTGTTCTTGAGGATTTTGTCGCTGCGCGCCTTCTCGACGTTGAGGATCTTGCCGCGGATCGGCAGAATCGCCTGGACGCGCGGATCGCGCGCGTCCTTCGCCGATCCACCGGCGGAGTTTCCCTCGACGATGAAGAGCTCGCACTCGCGCGGTTCGCGCGAGGAGCAGTCCACGAGCTTGCCCGGCAGTCCCGCCCCGTCGAGGGCCGACTTGCGACGGGTGAGGTCACGAGCTTGGCGAGCGGCGATGCGCGCGCGCGAGGCCTGGACGGCCTTGGCGACGATCTGACCGCCCTCGCGCGGATTCTCTTCCAGCCAGTCGGCCAACTTCTCGTTCGTCGCCCGCTCGACCAACGAGCGGATCGACACGTTGCCGAGCTTGCCCTTGGTCTGGCCCTCGAACTGGGGCGAGACGAGCTTGACCGACACGATGGCGGTCAGGCCCTCGCGGATGTCGTTGCCCTCGAGGTTCTCGTCCTTTTCCTTCAAGAGGTTGCGCTTGCGCGCGTAGCGATTCACGACGTTGGTGATCGCCTTGCGAAAGCCCTCTTCGTGCATGCCGCCTTCGATGGTGGCGATCCCGTTGGCGAAGGAGTGGATCGACTCGTAGTAGCCCGTGTTCCACTGGAAGGCGACTTCGACCTCCTGATTCTCCTCGGACTGTTCGTAGAAGCCCACCTTGCGAAAGAGCGACTCCTTCGAGTTGTTGAGGTGGCGCACGTAGTCGACGATGCCGCCGGAGTACTTGAAGGTCTCCTTGGCCTCACGCCCGGCGCGCTCGTCGGAGAAGCGGATCTCGAGGCCGCGATTGAGAAACGCCATGATCTGGAGTCGTTCGGTCACCGTCTGGGCGCGGAACTCAACGTCGTCAAAGATGCTCGGATCCGGCGTGAAGGTCACCGTGGTGCCCGTGCGTCCGCGTGGCGCCGAGCCGGTCACGCGCAGCTTGCCCTGGGGAACGCCGCCGTCGCGGAACTCAAGCACGTGGTGGTCGCCGTTGCGATCGACCTCGAGCACGAGGTGGGTCGAGAGGGCGTTCACCACCGACGCCCCCACACCGTGCAGACCGCCCGAGACCTTGTACCCGCTGCCGCCGAACTTGCCGCCCGCGTGCAACTCGGTGTAGACGATCTCCGCGGCCGACTTGCCGGGATACTGCGGGTGATCCTCGACGGGGATGCCACGCCCGTCGTCGGCGACGCGGCAACTGCCGTCGGGAAGGATCGTCACGTCGATGCGCGTGCAGTGCCCGCCCATTGCCTCGTCGACCGCGTTGTCCACGATCTCCCAGATCAGGTGGTGCAGTCCGGCGGGTCCCGTGGATCCGATGTACATCCCGGGACGCAGCCGCACCGGTTCGAGGCCTTCAAGAACGGTGATGTCGCCGGCTCCGTAGCTAGCGGCTCCCTTGGTCTTTTCGGCCACGAAGTGGTCCTTTCGGCTAAAAAATGGGCGCGATGAGCGCGGTCGAGGCGGAAATTTCGACCACTTCATCCTACCCGACGCACTGTGACGTTCCCGCGTCTGAGAGC
>DATIVP010000050.1:0-2058 GCA_035465755.1 Acidimicrobiales bacterium
GCGAGCTCATCGGCGCCTTCTGCTTCCCCCGGCACCGCGACCTCGCGGTCGGTCACGTCGTGTCCGGCGGCGCGCAGTGAGGCGACGGTCGCCTCGACCAGCGCGTCGGTCGCCGGGTGATCGGTGCGCCACGTCGTGGCCAGCGCGAAGCGCAGCGGCCGTTCCGGCGGGGGTTCGCTGGCCGAGAGCACGCCGAACATGCGCGCGACGTCGCCCACGCGCCGGCCCAGGGGGCCGGGGCTGTCCTGACTCGCGCTGATCGGCACGACGTAGGTGGCCGGCACCACGCCGACGGTGGGCTTGAGGCCCACGACGCCGCACACCGACGCCGGGCAGACGATGGACCCGTCGGTCTCGGTCCCGACGGCGAGTGGCGCGAGGCCGGCCGCGAGCGCCGCGCCCGAACCGGAAGAGGAGCCGCCGGCCGAGCGATCGAGCGCCCAGGGGTTGCCCACCAGCCCGCCGGTCGCCGACCAACCACTCGTCGAGCGGACCGAGCGGATGTTGGCCCACTGGCTGAGATTCGTGCTCGCGATCAGGATCGCGCCGGCCTCGCGCAGGCGCGTCACGAGCGGCGCCTCTCGCGACGGTCGACCCACGAGCGCGGTCGATCCAGCGGTGCCGGGAAGTCCGAGCGCCTCGACGTTGTCCTTGATGACCACCGGTATCCCGTGCAGGGGTCCGCGCAGGTTCCCCGCGCCACGCTCCGCGTCGCGCTCGGCGGCGACCTCGAGCGCGTCGGGCGCCAGCGCGGCGATCGCCCGAAGGCCGACCGGCGAACCGGGCGCGTCGACGGCGGCGATGCGCGCGAGCAGAGCGGTCACCAACGCGACCGACGTGAGCGTGCCCGCGGCGAGGCGGCTGTCGATCTCGTCGGCGCTGAGGTAGGCGAGTTCGGCGCTCGGCGCGTGGGGATCTGTCATGGCGCCACACTACCGATGCCCGCTGTCGGAAGGTCCGTCAACGGGAGTACCGTGGCCTGGGAGGCGACAACGATGTCCACCACTACAGAGCACGCCGAGGGCCGTGGCCTCCTGGCCCCGGTCACGGCGCCACCACCCGACGTCGAGGCGAACATGGACGACCCCCGTCGCGCGGAGGTGCGCGCCTGGCTGGTCGAGCACCCCCACCCCTCCGGTGTCGAGCTCGCCGCGGCCGGCCTCGTCGCGCCGCAGTGGCCCGCGCCCTGGGGACGCGGCGCGGACGTCGAGTACCAGCTCCTCATCGACGACGAGCTCGCGCGCGCGAACGTCACGCGCCCGATCAACCCGATCGGCATCGGCTGGGCGGGACCGACGATCATCCACGCCGGCACGCCCGAGCAGCAGGCGCGCTGGCTGCCCAAGCTGATGAGCGGCGAGGAGTTCTGGTGCCAGCTCTTCTCCGAGCCCGAGGCCGGCAGCGACTTGGCGGCGCTCGCGACGCGGGCGCGTCGCGACGGCGACGAGTGGGTCATCTCCGGCCAGAAGATCTGGACCAGTTACGCGCACCTCGCCACCTGGGGCATCCTGCTCGCGCGCACCTCGTCAGAGACTCGCCAGCACGGCGTGAGCTACTTCGTCTGCCCCATGGACGCCCCGGGGATCACCATCCGGCCGATCGTGGACATGACCGGCGACCACGCCTTCAAAGAGGTCTTCCTCGACGAGGTGCGCCTGCCGGCCGAATACCTCATCGGCGCCGAGAAAGACGGCTGGCGCCTGGCCAAGGTCACCCTCGGCAACGAGCGCGTCTCGCTCTCGGGCGAGGGCGCCCTGTGGGGGCGCGGGCCCACCGCGAACGACCTGGTGAGCGTGGTGCGCGAGCGCCACGTCGCCCACAACGAGCTCGAGCGTGACGAACTGGTGCGCTGCTGGTCCCATGGTGAGATCCTGCGCCTGCTGCGCCTTCGCCTGCTCGAGGCCGCGCGCGCGGGTCGCGAGCCCGGACCCGAGGCCAGTGTGCGCAAGGCGCTCGCCGACGACCACGGCCAGGAGATCATGACCCTGGCCCAGCGACTGGCCGGCAGCGCCGGCATGCTCGAGGGCCGCGGGCCGGGCGGGGACGACTCGGCCGACG
>DATIVP010000051.1:0-2322 GCA_035465755.1 Acidimicrobiales bacterium
CCACCTGCCCACCGACGTTGCGTCCTTGGACATCGACTTCCTCGCGTTCTCCGCCCACAAGATGCTCGGGCCCACCGGTCTCGGCGTCTTCTGGACGCGCCGGGAGATCCTGGCCGACATGCCGCCGTTCCTCGGCGGGGGTGGGATGATCCTCGACGTGCGAACCGACGGCTACACGCCGGCCAGCGGACAGACCCGCTTCGAGGCGGGCACCCCAGCGATCGCCGAGACGGCCGGTCTCGCGGCGGCGATCCGCTATCTCACGGGGCTCGGCATGGAGAACGTGGCGGCCCACGAGCACGACCTGACTGGCGACGCCCTCGAGCGCCTCCAGAAGGAGTTCTCGGGACGCGTGCGCGTGATCGGCCCGGCCGACGCCACCGCGCGTGGGGGCGTGCTCAGCCTCGACGTCGAGGGCGTGCACCCCCACGACGTGGCCCAGATCCTCGACCAGTACGGCGTGTGCGTGCGACCCGGGCACCACTGCGCCAAGCCCCTGATGCGCCGCTTCTCCCTGGCGGCGACCGCCCGAGCGTCCTTTGGCCCGTACTCGCTGCCCACCGACACCGACGTGCTGATCGAGGCGCTCGGCGAGGCCGTCTCGCTGTTTGGTTGAGATGTCCAACCTCGACGACCTCTACCGCGAGATCATCCTCGACCACTACCGCACCCCGCGCAACCGCGGCGAGCTGGCTTCACCGCCCGCGGTGCGCGTCGAGGGCTTCAACCCCTTGTGCGGCGACGAACTGGTTCTCTACCTCGTCGTCGACAACGGCGTCGTGACCGACATCAAGATGACTGGACACGGCTGCTCGATCTCCCAGGCGTCATCGTCGATGATGAGCGTGGCGGTCAAGGGCAAGACCCTCGACGAGGTCGAGACGATGATGGAGCGCTTCAAGGAGATGATGACCCTCAAGGAGCGCAGCCTCGACGAGCACGGCGAGGCCGCGCCCTTGGATTTGCGCAACCTAGGCGAGATCGCCGCCCTGGCGGGCGTGGTCAAGTTCCCGGTGCGCATCAAGTGCGCCACGCTCGCCTGGAAGACGCTGGCCGAGGCCGTGGCCGAGGCTCAGGCCGACGCCAACTAGCCCTACGGGGTGCAGGGCACCGGGTCGAAGTACTGCAGGCCCTCGGGCGGCTGGGTCGTCGTGGTCGTCGGATGCGTCGCCGACGACGCGCCCCCACTGGTGCTCGTGTGATGCACCGTCGTCGTCGTCACCGCGATCACGGGGGGTAACGGCGTCTGCAGGGCGGTGTTGGGTGGCGGGTTCGTGGGCCGCACCAGCTCGCTGCCAAAGATGTTGGTCAGCATCTGCTGGGCCGCGGGCTCCTGGACGAACTGCACGTCACCGATCGAGCTCGAACCGCTCACGGTGGGCAGGGTGTAGGTCTTCATCGCGTTGGGGTTGAGGCTGTGGAACTTGATCGCCAGTCCGATCAGCTCGTTGAGCGAGAAGTTCTGGTCCAGCGTGATCCCCTGAGGGATCTTGGAGAGGAACGAGTTCAGCGTCAGGGGGTTGTAGATGCTCTTCACGCGGCTCAGCAGCGCGCGCAGGAACGCGTTCTGGCGCTGGATGCGACCGAAGTCGCTCGTCACGTCGTAGTTCCACTGCCCGTTCTGGTACCAGTAGTAGTGACGGCTGCGCGCCACCGCGAGGGCCTGGAAGCCCGTCACCATCTGACAGCCCGGGTGCAGGATCTTCAGGCCCGAGTAGGGGTCCTTCGCCGGATAGGGGAAGTCGAGGTACACCCCGCCCACGGCGTCGGCGGCGTTGATCAACCCCGCGAAGTTGACCTGGACGACGTGGCTGATGGGAATGCCGAAGTTGGCGGTGATCGTCTGGGCCAGCAGGGACGGACCGTTGCCGTAGTTGACGTTGATCCGATTGAAGCGGCCGAAGAGAGACTGGTTGGCGAGGAGGGTGACCATCGTGTCGCGCGGGATCGACAGGATCGAGATCGTGCCCGCCGCGGGGTCGACGTGCATGATCTTCACCACGTCGCTTCGCTGGCCGGCCGCCTGGCCCGTGGTCGCGCCGCTCTGGCGCGCGACCAGGCCGGTCAGCCCCGCGCGCGAGTCCGAGCCAATCGAGAGGATGTTGAAGGGCTCGTTCGAGATCCGCGCCACTTCGCCCGCCACGGTGACCTTGGAGATCTGGCTGAAACGCCATTGCGCGTACAGGTAGCCCCCGCCCACGAGGGCGACCAGAAGACCCACGACCACGATGCCCGAGATGATGAGGTAACGGCGCCGACGCGAACCCTTTCGCCGGGTCTTCTTCGGCGTGATGCCGGCGCGACGGTCGACGGCCTCGCCCA
>DATIVP010000052.1:0-3532 GCA_035465755.1 Acidimicrobiales bacterium
TGAGGGCGATCGCCCCGGCGGTGGCTAGTGAAATGATGCGCTTCATGTACTTCCTCCTCTGATTCTTCGAGAACTACTTGCGGATGGTGATGACGCCCGAGAGGGTCGCCTTGAACGAGTCGGTCTCGTGCGAGCCGGCCGTGTTGGACTGGATCTGGAACGAGCCGCTGATCTTCAACGTGCCCGACGCGCCCTTGTACTTGCCCACGCCGCCGGTGACCTTGGCGACGCCGGTCACCGTCACCGTGGTCGGCGCGCTCTCCGCCGCGGCGCAGGCCTTGGTGGCCGAGGACGAGACAACCTTCAAGAGCAGCTTCGAACCGCCACCGGTGATCGAGCCCGATCCCCAAAGCGGGTCACAGGTGCTCGAAGTGGACGCGGTGCCCGTGCCGGTCACGGTGCTCTTGCCGAGCAGGGTGCCCGTGCCCGAGCCCTTGACCGCGGTGGCCGAGACAGTATTGGCGTCCCAGAGCATCGCGATAGTGCCTGTGTATGTTCCCTTGAAGGTCACCTTGGTGACCTTGACGGCGTGTGACACCGATGCCGCGTGGGCGGCAGGGGCGAGCACACCCGACGCGGCACCGGTGAGACTGAGGGCGGCCACGGGGGCCAAAGTGATTCTTAAGAATTGTCTAAGTGAGGTCATATGAATAACGTATAGTGGACTAGTACAGATTTCAAATCAATCTTTCCTCTCCAAGTGATAGGAGTTACCTATGTTGATCAATCGCGATCTGACAGTCCAGCAACTGCGCTGCTTCGTGGCCGTCGCCGACGAACAGCAGTTCACGGCGGCGGCCGACAGCCTGCACGTCGCCCAGCCGTCGATCAGCTCCCAGATCCACCGCCTCGAAGGCATCCTGGGCGCCACCCTCTTTCACCGCGACCAGCGGCCCGTCACTCTCACCGACGCGGGTCGAGCACTCCTCCCCTTTGCTCGACGCGTCCTCGCGGGCCTTGACGACGTGTTCACGGCGGTCGCCGAGATCGACGAGGTCCTGCGCGGTCAGCTCACCATCGGCGTCACGCCGAGCCTCGGCTCGACGTTGTTGCCCTACGCCCTCACCGACTTCCACCGGCGCCATCCCGGGATCTCTCTACGTGTGGTCGAGCGAGACAGCGAGGAGATCGCCACGCGCCTCGAGAGCGGCGAGCTCGACCTCGCCATCGCGATCATGCCGTTGCACGCGGCGAGTCTCGAATCGGTCGTGCTGGCCGTCGAGCGCCTCGTCGTCGTCGTCGCCCACGGTCACGCGCTGGCCGCTCGCACCAAGGTGAACCTGGCCGACCTGCACGACGTACCGCTCATCATGTTCGCCGAGGGCTACGACATCCGCACCGCGACACTGGCGGCCTTCCACCACGCCGGCATCTCACCGACCATCGCCCTCGAGGGTGCTGAGATGGGGACCTTTCACGCCTTCGTCGCGGCCGGCATGGGCGCGGCCATCGTGCCGAGCCTGATGGCGTCGTCGCATCCGAACCTGCACGTTTTGCACCTGCAGTCGCCCGTGCTCGAGCGCACGATCGGCCTCGTCCAGCCACGCAACCGTGCGCTGTCTCGCGCGGCCAGCGCCTTCGCGAGCGAGCTCACGACGTACCTCGGCGAGCGCGGCTGGCCGGGCAAGTCCCACGCCGAACTGGTCGGGCCCGGTGCGCCGCAGGGTGACGACGTAGCCGCCGGGGCGTAACAACTTTTCACGCGATTTCGTGACCCAGGTCCGTACGAAGAGGTCGCGCGGGTGGGCTAGGTTGAGTGACGTCGATCCCGCGGGACGCGGAATTTTGCGTGCCGAGGGCGGAAATTCGTGGGCGAGGGCGACTTCGCGATGAGACAGCGAGGAGACGACGTGGCGGCCGTAGAGAGTTCGACGAAGGTAGTCCTGGGAGGACGGCGCGGTGGACCCGACGTCACGACTCTCCGCCAGGATCGATGGTGGATCCAGCCCGTCGTCACCGTGTCGATCCTCACCGCGTTCGTCATCTACTCGACGTGGGCGGCGTTCCAGAACAAGAACTACTACGTCGGCGCGAACGTGCATCGCGACCTGATCAGCCCGTTCTACTCCCCGTGCCTGGCGAGCAGCTGCCTGCCGGGATCGTCGCACGGTTTTATCCTCCACGGCTGGAACCTGTCGCCGGCCCTGATCATCCTCATCTTCCCCCTGGGCTTCCGTTTGACCTGCTACTACTACCGGCGCAGCTACTACCGCGCCTTCTGGTGGTCGCCACCGGCGTGCGCGGTGGCCGACGCGCACTCGACCTACTCGGGCGAGACGCGCTTCCCGCTCATCATGCAGAACATGCACCGCTACTTCTTCTACGCGGGTGTTCTCTTTAACGTGATGCTGACCTACGACGCGCTGCGCGCACTGCGCCAGCCCGGACTGGGCTGGGGCGTCACCGTGGGAACCCTCGTGCTCTTCGTCAACGCCATCCTCCTGTGGCTGTACTCGATCAGTTGCCACGCGTGTCGCCACCTCTTCGGCGGACACGTCAAGAGCTTCAAGAAGCACCCGATCCGCTACTGGTTCTGGAAGGTCATGACGCCGCTCAACGCCAAGCACATGAACCTGGCGTGGACCTCACTGATCTTCGTCGCCCTGACCGACGTCTACGTGCGCCTGGTCGCCTCGGGCGCCCTCACCGACTACAAGCTCTTCTAGAAGGACGACCGTGACCTCTCCCTACGAACACCACGACTACGACGTTCTGATCATCGGCGCCGGCGGCGCCGGCCTGCGCGCGGCCATCGAGGCCAAGCAGCGCGGCCTGCGGGTCGCCATCATCACCAAGAGCCTCCTCGGCAAGGCCCACACGGTCATGGCCGAAGGCGGCATGGCCGCCGCCATGGGCAACGTGTACTCCGAGGACAACTGGCAGGTCCACTTTCGCGACACGATGCGCGGCGGCAAGATGCTCAACAACTACCGCATGGCCGAGCTGCACGCGAAGGAGAGCCCCGAGCGCGTCCTCGAACTCGAGCAGTGGGGCGCGTTGTTCGACCGCACCAAGGAAGGCAAGATCCTCCAGCGCGACTTCGGCGGGCACCGCTACGCGCGTCTGGCGCACGTGGGCGACCGCACGGGCCTCGAGCTGATCCGCACGCTCCAGCAGAAGGTCGTCTCGATGGGCACCGACGTGTTCATGGAGTGCAAGGTGCTGCGCCTCGTCCACGACGAGAACGGGGCGATCGCCGGCTGCGTCGCGTACTGGCGACCGAGCGGCGAGTTCGTGACCTTCGCCGCCAAGGCCGTCATCCTCGCCACCGGCGGCGTGGGCAAGTCCTGGAAGTTCACCTCGAACTCGTGGGAGTCCACCGGTGACGGCCACGCCATGGCCCTGTGGGCCGGTGCGCAGCTCATCGACATGGAATGCATCCAGTTCCACCCCACCGGCATGGTCTGGCCGCTCAGCGTGCGCGGCCTGCTGGTGACCGAGGGCGTACGCGGCGACGGCGGCGTGCTGCGCAACAGCGAGGGCCAGCGCTTCATGTTCAACTACGTCGCGGACATGTTCCGCGCCGAGACCG
>DATIVP010000053.1:0-1752 GCA_035465755.1 Acidimicrobiales bacterium
GCGTGCGCGGGGATCTACCTCGTGGTGACCATGCTGAGCGTGCTCTTTCAGCGACTCCAGACCGACGTGACCGGCGTGCTCGCCTCGCGGGTCATGCACGACCTGCGCGTGAGGGTCTTCACGCACTTTCAGCGGCTCAGCTTGGACTTCTTCACTGAGGAGAAGGCCGGCGTGCTGATGAGTCGCATGACGAGCGACATCGAGAACCTCCAGCAGCTGGTCCAGGACGGCATCAGCCAGTTCGCGCTCCAAGGACTCACCATGATCGTCATCACGGCGGTGCTCTTTTCGACCAACGTGGTCCTCGCCGCCTGGACGGTGCTGATCGAGGTGCCCGCCCTCGTCGTGCTCTCCATCTGGTTCCATCAGGCGTCAGAGCGCGGCTATCTCACCAGTCGCGACCGTATCGCCAACGTGCTCGCCGACCTGTCGGAGTCCCTCTACGGGATCCGCGTCATCACCGCGCACAACCGCCAGCGGCGCAACATCGTCAATCACCGCCACGTGGTGGGCGCCTATCGCGACGCGAACCTCTACACCGGGCGCGTGGCGGCCATCTACGGCCCCTCGACCAACATGATCGGCATCCTCGGCCAGGGCCTCCTGCTCGGCATCGGCGGGCGCATGGTCCTCGAGCACCGCCTCAGCGTGGGCGCCCTGATCGCCTTCTTCCTCTACCTCAACCGCTTCTTCCAGCCGATCCAACTGCTGGTCCAGCAGTACAACTCGCTCCAGCAGGGCCGCTCGTCCATCACGCGCCTGCGCGAACTCTTGAACGAGGCGCCGAGCGTGCCCGAGAGCCCCGACGCAGAGGACCTGGCGCCCATCGAGGGCCGCATCACCTTCGACCACGTGGGCTTCGGCTACGACCCCGCGCGTCCGGTGATCGAGGACGTGACGCTCGAGATCGCCCCCGGAGAGTCGGTCGCCTTCGTAGGGCCGACCGGCGCCGGCAAGTCGACCCGGGCCAAGCTCGCGAACCGCGTCTATGACCCCACGTCGGGCCGCGTTCTCATCGACGGGGTCGACCTGCGCGACGTGACGCTGGCCTCGCTGCGACGCCAGATCGGCGTCGTGCCCCAAGAGCCCTTCCTCTTCGCCGGCACCATCCGCTCCAACGTGCGCTTCGGCCGTCCCGGCGCCAGTGACGACGAGGTCGACGAGGCCCTCGAGGTGGTGGGGCTCGCCGATCTCGTTGCCCGTCTGCCCGAGGGAGCCGACACGATCGTCCACGAGCGCGGCCAGACCTTGTCGGCGGGCGAGCGACAACTGCTCGCCCTGGCGCGGGCGTTCCTCGCGCGCCCGCGCGTGCTCATCCTCGACGAGGCGACGAGCTCGCTCGACCTGGCCAGTGAGACCATCGTCGAGGCCGCGCTCGATCGGGTGCTCGAGGGCCGCAGCGCCATTCTCATCGCCCACCGGCTCACGACCGCCCAGCGCGCGGATCGCATCGTCGTGGTCGAGGGGGGCCGCGTCAGCGACATCGGCACGCCCGCCGAGCTGCTCGCGCGCCCGGGGAGCTATCGCGACATGTACGACGCCTGGCTCGCGGCCGGCGGACGCGACGTCGCGGTCTAGGCCATCTCCTGGACCGCTTCGATCAGCGCCGCCGCCTTCTCGCCGGGCGCGGCGAGCGGATGCACCTGGAGGTGCGTGACCCCCGCCTCGCGAAAGGCCGCGACGCGCTCGGCCACGTAGCTGCGCGGTCCGCACAGCGTGGTCAGTTCCAAGAACTCGTCGGGCACCGCCGCC
>DATIVP010000054.1:0-2089 GCA_035465755.1 Acidimicrobiales bacterium
GCGGCCATCAGCGCGTCGGTGCACTCGCGCGACGCGGCCAGGTGCAGGTACGTGAAGAGGATCTGGTCGGGGTGGGCCTTCAATCGCTCATACTCGGGCGCGACCGGCTCCTTCACCTTGAGCAACAGCTCGGCCTCGGCCCACACGTCGTCGGCGCTGTCGAGCATCGTCGCGCCGGTCGCCACGTAGTCCTCGTCGGAGATCGACGATCCCACGCCCGCGCCGCGCTCGACCAGGACGCGATGCCCCGCGACCACGAGCTCGCGCACGCCGGCCGGGGTCAGGGCGACGCGGTGCTCGTCGGTCTTGATTTCCTTGGGTACTCCAATGATCATCGTTGATCGCTCTCTCTCTTGACTTCGCGGCGAGTCGCCACTACGCCTCGATGTTGTGCATCACGTGCTTGATGCGCGTGTAGTCCTCGAAGCCGTAGACCGAGAGGTCCTTGCCGTAGCCCGAGTTCTTGAACCCGCCGTGGGGCATCTCGGCGACCATCGGGATGTGGGTGTTCACCCACACGCAGCCAAAGTCGAGGTCGCGCGTAAAGCGCATGGCCCGGCCGTGGTCGGCCGTCCACACCGACGACGCCAGTCCGTAGGGCACGCCGTTGGCGAACTCGAGCGCCTGGGCTTCGTCGGTGAACTTCTGGACCGTGATGACGGGGCCGAAGATCTCGTTCTGGATCATCTCGTCGTCCTGGTGCAGGTCGGCCACGACGGTCGGGGCTACGAAGTAGCCCGCGTCGCCGACGCGCTCACCGCCGGCCGCGAACGACGCGTGCTGGGGCTTGCGGCCGAGGAATCCCGTCACGCGCTGGAGCTGGTTGGCGTTGTTGACCGGGCCGAAGAGGGCGTCCTCGCTGTCGGGCTGGCCGATGATCGTGTGCTTGGCCTGATCGGCGAGGGCGTCGACGAAGTCGCCGTAGACCTTGGGGCCGACGAGCACGCGAGTCGCGGCCGTGCAGTCCTGACCGGCGTTGAAGAAACCGGCGATGGCGATGCCCTCGGCAGCCGCGGCCAGGTCGACGTCGTCAAAGACGATGACGGGGGCCTTGCCACCCAGCTCGAGGTGCACGCGCTTGAGCGTCTGGGACGCGGTGGCCGCGACTTCCATGCCCGCGCGCACCGAACCGGTGACCGAGACCATCGCCGGCACCGGGTGCTCGACGAGGGCGCGGCCCGTGTCGCGGTCGCCGCACACCACGTTAAAGACGCCCGCCGGCAGGACCTCGGCCATCAGCTCGGCCATCATCAGCGTCGAGGCCGGCGTCGAGTCGCCGGGCTTTAACACCATCGTGTTGCCCGCGGCGATGGCGGGCGCCCACTTCCAGACCGCCATCATCATCGGGTAGTTCCACGGCGTCACCGCGCCGCACACGCCCACCGGCTCGCGACGCACGTAGGAGGTCATGCCCGCCATGTACTCGGTGGCGCCGCGGCCCTCGAGAAGCCGAGCGGCGCCGGCGAAGAAGCGAATCTGGTCGAGCATGGGGGGCATCTCTTCGGCGAGCGTGACCGCGATGATCTTGCCGCAGTTCTCGGCCTCGACGGCGACCAGCTCGTCCTGGCGCGCCTCGATGAGGTCGGCGATCTTGAGAAGTGCGCGCGAGCGCTCCGAGGGCGTGGTGCGCCGCCACGAGGCGAAGGCCTTCGCGGCGACGGCGACGGCGGCGTCGACGTCGGAGGCGTCCGACACGGGCATCTCGGCGAAGGGCTGACCCGTCGCCGGGTTGATCAGCTCGGTGTAGGTGCCCGACTTCGGCGCGACCGACTCTCCCCCGATGAAGTTTGCTAGGCGACGCATGTTTCCCTCCTCGTGACCGGTTCAACCGGTGTGACACAGCCACTCTTACAGACCCGCGCGGGCCCGCGCAAACGCCGAGAGAAGGAAAAAGTACCTCGGGGGGGTATTCACGACGCATTCCGTCGTGAAGAGGCCCTATACTGTTCCTATCCGCAGCCACGGGGCCATCGGCCACCGAGCGGGGAGCAACCAATGCCAGGACCTACGTCACCACGCCAAACCAAGACGGGCGAGCGCAACCTCGACGTCACCACGGCGCCCGGTGGTCTTGACGCGATCGATCGAC
>DATIVP010000055.1:0-1703 GCA_035465755.1 Acidimicrobiales bacterium
CCTGCAGTACCTGGCGGGTGCGAGCGCACCCCAGGTGGTCCCGCCGTCCTGGGTCGAGGACACGGTTCGCGGCGCGCCCGACGGTCGCGACGTCTTCAGTCTCAGCGCCGACCAGCCGGGCTTTCCTGCCGGCGCCCACTACCGCAACGGCTGGTGGGTGCGCGACAGCGACGATGCGTACCTGCACGGGTCGGGCATCTACGGCCAGAACCTCTTCGTTCACGCACCGACCCAGACGGTCATCGTGAAGTTCTCGAGTTGGGCGAACGCCCTCGATCGACGCGCCCTGGACGCGATGGCGAGCGCCGTCGTGGCCATCGGTGAGCACCTGGAGCGTTGACATGGGTCGTCGGCGTTCGCAAGTCGCAGTGAAGAAGAGTCCTGAAAAGGCACAAAAGGGGGAATGAACATGGGAATGACGAAGAACCGGTCGCTACGGCTGAAGGGGTGGCTGGCGCTGACGCTGGTCGCCTCCTCGGGCGTGGTCGCCGCGGGGTCGGCCTACGGCGCGAGCAGTCCGCACGCGTCGTCGTCGGTGCACCTCGTGAGTACGACGCCGGCGGCCAAAGGGACGCTCTCGGCGATCACCTGGGACCTGCCCGGCGGCGAGCCGACCACGCTCGACTACGCGAAGTCGGCCGACTACTCGCCCGACATCATGGTGTCGAACATGTGCGACAACCTGCTGCGACTGACCCCGACGTGGGGTCTGCAGCCGGGGCTGGCCACGGCGTGGCACTACACCAACGCCACCACGTTGGTCTTCACCATCCGCAAGGGTGTCAAGTTCTGGGACGGCACGACGCTCACCGCGACTGACGTGGCGTACTCGATGCTGCGCAACCTCGACCCGAAGGTGGGGGCCGTGAACGGCGCCTACTACGGCTCGGTGAAGTCCATCACGGCCACGGGCCCCTACCAGGTCACCGTGAGCTTCTCCAAGCCCGACGAGCTCTTCATCAAGGAGATGGCGACGATCTCGGGATCGATCGCCGAGAAGGCCTACATCCTGAAGAAGGGCAGCAGCTACGGCACCGCGACGGGCGGCGTCATGTGCACCGGTCCCTACGAGCTCAAGCAGTGGAGCGCCGGCAACGACATCGTCCTGCAGGCCAACCCGCACTACTGGGACCCGGCCTACACCGCCAAGATCAAGACCGTCACGGTCAAGTTCATCGTGAACTCCTCGACGCTGACGAGCGCCCTGCTCTCGGGTGAGATCGCCGGCGCCTACGGCGTGCCGGCGACGAGCTACCCCGAGCTGAAGAACGCGGGCTCCGGGCACCTGTACTTCGGGCCGAGCCTGGCGATCACCGAGCTGGCTCCGACGTCGACCAGCGGGCCGATCGGCAACGTGAAGGTTCGCGAGGCGCTCTCGCTCGCGCTGGACCGCTCGGCGATTGCCAAGGTCGTCTACGGAGGCGCGGCGACGCCGAACCTCGCCCTGACGCCGCCCACCGCCTGGGACCCGGCCGCGACCGGCGCCTATCGGGCGGCCTACGCCAAGCTCGGGCCCACCTCGCCGGACCTCGCCACAGCGAAGGCCCTCGTGAAGTCGGTGCCCAACCACTCGGCGCCGATCACGCTGGCCCTGCTCGCCGGCGACCAGACCGAGCTCGCCCTGGCGACCGCGGTCCAGCAGGCCGGCGCCTCCATCGGGCTCAACATCAAGCTCGACGAGATGCAGCCCCTCGCGTTCTCCA
>DATIVP010000056.1:0-3006 GCA_035465755.1 Acidimicrobiales bacterium
GCTTCGACGGTCTCGCGCCCTTGGTGGGGCATCCGCGCGTGCGCGACCTGCCGCTGTTGCTCGAGGTGCCCGGCGAGGGCGACGGGCCGCGCGCGAGCGACGTCGTCGACGCGAAGCGACTGGTCGACGCGGGCGTCGCCCTGTACTCGTAGAGAAGGAGAGAGCATGGAGAGTTTCCGCGTGGAATCGGACACGATGGGAACCGTCGAAGTCCCCGCTGCCCACTACTGGGGCGCTCAGACCCAGCGCAGCCTGCACCACTTCGCGATCTCGAGCGAGACGATGCCCGCCGCGGTGATCCGCGCCTTCGGGATCTTGAAGCTGGCTTCGGCGCGCGTGAACCACGTCCTGGGCAAGCTCGACGCCGAGCGGGCCACCCTGATCGAGCAGGCGGCCGGCGAAGTGATCGACGGCTCCCTCGCCGGCGAGTTCCCGCTGCGCATCTGGCAAACCGGCTCGGGCACCCAGACCAACATGAACGTCAACGAGGTGATCTCGAATCGGGCGATCGAGATCGCCGGCGGCGAGCGCGGCTCGAAGGACCCGGTGCACCCCAACGACCACGTGAACATGTCCCAGTCGTCGAACGACACGTTTCCCACCGCCATGCACATCGCGGCGGTGATGGAGATCACCGAGCGGCTGATCCCGGCGGTCGAGCGCCTGCGCGACGCGCTCGCGCAGAAGTCGAGTGCCTACGAAGGGGTGGTCAAGATCGGCCGTACCCACCTGATGGACGCGGTGCCCCTCACGCTGGGCCAGGAGTTCTCGGGCTACGTGGCCCAGCTCGACGCCGACCTCGACCGCCTGCACCTGGTGCTCGGCGGCCTCTACGAGCTCGCCGCCGGCGGCACGGCCGTCGGCACGGGGCTCAACACCCACCCCGAGTTCGGCGAGCGCGTGGCGAGAGAGATCGCGAGCATCACGGGCCAGCCCTTCGTGAGTGCGCCCAACAAGTTCGCGGCACTGGCCGCGCACGACGCGCTGGTCTTCGCCCACGGGGCCATCAAGACCCTCGCCACCAGTCTCATGAAGATCGCCGACGACCTGCGCTGGCTGGGCTCGGGACCGCGGTCGGGCCTGGGCGAGCTGCGCCTGCCCGAGAACGAGCCGGGCAGCTCGATCATGCCGGGCAAGGTGAACCCGACCCAGTCCGAAGCGATGATCATGGTCAGCATCCAGGTCCACGGCAACGACGCCGCCGTCGCCATGGCCGGCTCGCGGGGCAACCTCGAGCTCAACGTCTGCAAGCCGGTGATGATCCACAACGTCTGCCAGTCGATTGACCTGCTGAGCGACGCGTGCGACCGGTTCCGCGAGTTCTGCGTCGAGGGCCTGGAACCGGACTACGAGCAGATCGACCACCACCTGCGCAACTCGTTGATGCTCGTCACCGCGCTCAACCCAATCATCGGCTACGACAAGTCCGCCCAGGTGGCCAAGAAGGCCCACAAGGAGCGCACGACCCTGCGCGAGGCCGCGCTGGCGCTCGGCTTCCTGAGTGCGGAGGAATTCGACGCCGCGGTCGTGCCAGAGCACATGACCCACCCGTGAGCCGGCGTCGCCTCGACGAGTCCGAGATCGAGGCGGTGCTCGCGACCCACCACGCCTGGCGTCGCGAGGGCGAGCGACTGGTGCGCGTGGTCGAGGTCGCGACGTATCAGCGCGGAGTGGACCTCGTGGTCGCTCAGGCCGAGGCGGCCGAGCGACTCGATCATCACGCGTCGGTGACCCTTGACCTAGACCGCGTCCGCTTCGAGGTCTGGACCCACGATCGCGGTGGCATCACCGAGCGCGACATCGACTTCGTCGACGAAGTGGATCGGCTCGTCGCCCTCTCGATCGAGTCCTAGCTCGCGCTGTCCTCGTCGTTCGCACTGTCCTCGGGCGGCGTCGGGCGCGGGGCGTGGTGCGGGTCGAGGAGGTCGTCCTCGACGTCGTAGTGCTGCGGGTGACTCGCCGCCTCGCGGGTGACTTCTTCGGGCGTGGCGAGCAGCGACGTCTGAATGTTGGGATACACGCTCGGCTCTCCGAACGTCACGACGGGATCGAAGCGTCGATAGCGCGCCGAGAGCGCCACGGCACCAATGGTCAGGAGAAGCGCCACCCCTACGAAGATGAAGAGTCCGGTCATCGCCCCCGTCCCAATCGCCCTGTTGCGATCACGGTAGCCGGTCGCGGGAGTCGCCGACGCCCCGTCGCCACTTTCGCGCGCGTGGTCAGTGCGAGCGCGTAGAGCGCGACTCAACACCGCCTCGCCGACGGGCCCCCCGCTAGGTTGATCGACATGTCGCGGCCCGAACGATCATCGCGTGCGGCACGTCTCGCGCGATCGGCGATTCCCGAGGTCGGTCCGCTGCGAACGCTCGCGAAGTCGACGCTCGCCAACACCATCGGCAGCGGCCTCTTCTTTACCATCGAAGTGATCTACTTCACTCGTTCGGTCGGGCTGTCGGCCCATCTGGTCGCGCTGGGTCTCGGCCTCTCCGCCCTGGCCGGCATCGTCGTGTCGGTTCCCGTCGGGCACCTCGCGGATCGCTGGGGGCCACGAGAGTTGAACGCGGCGACCTGTGTTGGCGAGGGCCTCGCCATGGCCGCGTTCGCGCTGGTGCATTCCTTCGCGGGGTTCGTTCTCGTCTCCGTGGTGGGTGGTGTCCTCTCCAACGCGAGTGGGAGCGTGCGCGGGGCGATGATGGCGCGCTTTGGCGTCGGCGACGAACGCGTGCGGGTCCGGGCGTTTCAGCGCGCGGTAGCCAACTTCGGCATCGCCATCGGCATGCTCTTCGCCGGTGTGGCGCTGGCCTATGACACGCGCGACGGGTACCTCGCGATGATCCTGGGCAACGCGGTCACGTTCTTCGTGGCGGCGTACTTCATCATGCAGCTGCCCGCGATGCCACCCCACCCCGTCGCCGCGGGCGAGTCGCGTGAACCAATGACGGTCGTCTTGAAGGATCGCCGCTTCCTCCTCGCGTCGGCGCTCAACGGGCTGTTCTGGGTTCACGT
>DATIVP010000057.1:0-3015 GCA_035465755.1 Acidimicrobiales bacterium
CCAGAGCCGTCCCGTCACGAATCGCGCCGGGTCGTAGCCGCCCCTGACCTTCTGCTGCTTGCGCACGTGCACTGTGCCGCTCGTGACGTCGACGTCGCCGACGAGGATCGGCGTGACCAACGAGGTCATCACGACGCGCACCTGCTCGGCGTCGTAGGTCGCGTTCTCGCCGAGCGCGACGGTGGACGGGCTGGCCTCGGCTCCGACGAGGTAGGAGCGGGCGAGCAGGTCGTCGCCGAAGGGGTCCTCGCCCTCGTGCAGGCGCACCACGCGCAGCGCGGCGCAGCCGTCGACGCGCTCGGAGATCGCGAGGAAGCCCGCGAAGGCGTCCACGCTGTCGAGGCGGTTGCCCGTGCGCTCGGTGAGGAGGGTCCGCCAGGACTTGTCGTCGTCGCGGCGCGCCAGCAACCGAAAGTCCACCGCGTCCTCATTGGTCAGCTTGAGCCACCAGCGCTGTCCCGCCGCGTCGCGCAAGTGCTCGACGCCGTACTCGATCCCGTGACGGCGCTCGTCGATGACGAGTAGCGCCGACGTTGGCTCGCGCGCGTCGATGAAGTGGACCTCGGTCGTGGTGGAGGATCCGATCATGATGACGATGACCTCGTCGTCGCGGCTGCGCCCGACCGAGACCGTGAACTGGGCGTCGTCTTCTTGCAGTACCAAGACGTCGTCGCTCTGGCGCGTGCCCAGCACGTGGCGCCAGATCTGGAAGGGCCGCATCGACTCGTCGACGACCGTGTAGAACACGTGTCGGTTGTCCATCGCCCAGGCGAATCCGTAGTAGAGGTTCTCCAGGACGTCCTCGACGCCGCGCTGGCCGGCGAGCGGGCGGAAGGTCACGCGGTGCCGCTCCGATCCGTCGAAGTCGGTGCCCACGGCCGCCCACGAATCATCGGGGCTGACCGAGAAGACGCCCACCGAGAGGTAGTCGTGGCCTTCGGCCTCGAGGTTCTCGTCCAAGATGACCTGCTCGCCGGCGACCGCGGTCGCCGGGTCGATCACCGGCGGCGTGAGATCCCCGCTGAAGGGAGAGCGGCAGCTGATGGGATAGTTGAGGCCCTCTCGTGTGCGTTCGTAGTACCACCAGGCGTTGCGTCGCACCGGCACCGAGATGTCGGTCTCTTCGATGCGCGACTTCATCTCGGTGAAGATCTCGCCCTCGAGGGGCTTGAGTCGCGACAAGGAGTCCGCGCGGAAGTCGTTCTCGGCCCGCAGGTGGTCGATGACGTCCTGGTTGTCGCTCTCGCGCAGCCAGAAGTAGGGGTCCACGCGGGTGTCGCCGTGGGCCGTGATCTCGTGGGGGCGGCGGGCGGGGGCGGGAGGGCGCATCGTTACAGATTGCCAGTGATTGAGGGTCAGCTCGGCCAGACGGGTAAGTACTATGGGCATAGGGTTAATCCCAAGGAGCGCCATGACCATCGACAATCTCGACTTCAGCCGTTACCAGTTGGGCTGGTCCGACGACCAGATTCCCGTCTTCAAGCCCAAGAAGGGCCTCAACGAGGCCATCGTGCGCGAGATGTCGGGCATGAAGAGCGAGGACGAGTGGATGCGCAACTTCCGCCTCCACGCCCTCAAGCGCTTCGAGAAGAAGCCGATGCTGCCCTGGTTCGCCGACCGGATGCCCGATTTGGACTTCAACGACATCTACTACTACATCAAGCCCACTGAGAACCAGGTGAACTCCTGGGAAGACCTGCCCGACGCGATCAAGAACACCTATGAGAAGCTGGGCATCCCCGAGGCCGAACGCAAGTACCTGGCCGGGGTGACCGCCCAGTACGAATCCGAGGTCGTCTTTCACCGCAACCGCGAGGACCTCGAGCGCCTGGGCGTGATCTTCTGTGACATGGACACCGCCGTGCGAGAGTACCCAGAGCTGGTGCGCAAGTACTTCGGCACGGTGATCCCGCCCAATGACAACAAGTTCGCCGCCCTCAATTCGGCGGTGTGGAGCGGGGGATCCTTCATCTACGTCCCGCCCGGGGTCAACGTCGACCAGCCCTTGCAGGCGTACTTTCGCATCAACACCGAGAACATGGGCCAGTTCGAGCGCACGCTCATCATCGCCGACGAGGGGTCCCAGGTCCACTACGTCGAGGGCTGCTCGGCGCCGGTCTACTCGACCGACTCGCTGCACTCGGCGGTCGTCGAACTCGTCGCCCTGCCGGGATCGCGCATCACCTACACCACGATCCAGAACTGGTCGAACAACGTGTACAACCTCGTCACCAAGCGCGCCCGCGCCGAGGCCGAGGCCCACGTCGAGTGGATCGACGGCAACATCGGCTCGCGCCTGACCATGAAGTACCCCAGCGTCTACCTGATGGGCCCCAAGGCCTCGGGCGAGGTCCTCTCGGTCGCCTACGCCGGTCCCGGCCAGGTCCAAGACGCCGGCGCCAAGATGGTCCACCACGCCCCCGAGACGACCTCGACCATCATCTCCAAGTCCATCTCCAAAGACGGTGGCCAGACGACGTATCGCGGCCTGGTAAAGGTCGAAGAGGGCGCGACGGGCGCGAAGAGCTTCGTGCGCTGTGACGCGCTGATCCTCGACGAGCAGTCGATCTCCGAGACCAAGCCCTACATGGAGGTCGGCGAGCAGGACGCCTCGATCGGCCACGAGGCCACCGTCTCGAAGATCGGCGACGACCAGCTCTTCTATCTCATGAGCCGCGGGCTCAACGAGGCCCAGGCGATGGGCATGATCGTCAACGGCTTCATCGAGCCGGTGACGCGCACTCTGCCGATGGAGTACGCGGTCGAGTGGTCGCGTCTGATCGAGCTGCAGATGGAGGGCTCGGTCGGTTGACCGGGACCGGCTGGTCGCGCGTGCCAGACTGACGTCGTGGCCATGCGCGAGGAGTGCAAGCACTTTCAGAGTCGCACCTACGCCTCGGGCGAGGTCGCGCGCTTTTGCGTCCTGGGCAACGCCCCCGACCAGCCGTGGTCGTGCCCGGAGAACTGCGCCACCTACGAACGGCGCTTCGCCGACGTTGGCTGGAGCCACGGCTC